>JAURMN010000015.1 GCA_030830725.1 Balneolales bacterium
CCAAAGAAAATTCCGCCAAGTCCAATGAAACTTGTGATATCCATCCAACTTCCGTGAACACCATGCTTGTACATCACCGGCATGGCTATCCAGTTCAGTTCTACAAAGTGCATAATCAAGACTAAAACACTAACCGCTACCAATACTGGAATTCTGCGCTTTTGATCGCGGTTGAGCAGAAGCACAAACGGTACGATGAAGCGTAAAATCAGGAGAGAGAAGGTCACAATAGACCAGCTGCCTTCAAGGCGATGGTAGAACCAGAGTGTTTCTTCAGGGATGTTGGCATAGTAAATCAGTAGAAACTGGCTGAAGGCGATATAGGCGTAAAACACGGTGAAGCCGAAGAACCAGCCACCAAGATCATAGATATGACCGGAAGTGAGGGTATTGGCAAGAATATTGTTTTTACGAAGCCAGAGAATGAGCAGTATCAGGGTAGGGAAGATGGCCTGGAAGCTCATTGCAAAGAAATAGACCCCAAACATGGTCGAGAACCAGTGTGGATCGAGGCTCATGAGCCAGTCAAAACCTGCAAAAGCGATGGTGAGACCGAAAATCAGTATTCCAGGAGCTGACATACGACGAAAGGTACGAATGATGTTCCAGTCGGCCGTTTCGTCCATTTCGACTGATTTTTTGTGCAGACGGTAGCCGAGAAAGCCCCAAATGGCGAAGTAAAGCACTTGACGAGCGATAAAGAAGGGCTCATTTAGATAAGGCATTTTACCTTTTAGAATTGGATCAGCGAGAACGTCTTCGGTATGCGTCCAATGGTAAAGGTTGTGTGCACCAAGAATAATCGGAATCACAAAAATACCCCAAATCCAGAGATTGGAAGAGAAGGTTTCCGGAAGGCGACGAAGCGCGGTGCCCCAGCTGGAGTTCGTGATGTGGTGAATCATCACCAAGATCAACGAAGCGAGTCCGATGGAGGTAAAAAAGACGAAAGAGGTGAGGTAGGAGAAGAAAAACTGATCCTGATTGAAGAAATATCCCACCGCGCTGGCGATGAGTCCCACAACGCCCACGCCAAACATGGTGCGTGCAGCTCCGAAATTCTCGGGGAGTGTAACGGCGTCGGTAAGAGTCGGCTTATGATCGGCCATGAGCTTATTCCAATGTTTTAATGTACTCGATCAACGAGCGAATTTCGTTTTCAGGCAGATAGTCATAAGGCACCATCTGCGGTAAATATCCCTCTACAATTTGATCCATCGGATTGATAATCGAATTGTAGATATAATCATCATTAGCAGTTGTAGTCGTGCCGTCTTCAAAATTTCGGGTTTTGCCATAGAGCCCTTGAAGTGATGGGCCCACAAGTGCCGAACCATCGATAGAGTGACATGCGCCGCAAGCGTTTCGGGTAAAGACTTGTTGTCCGAGAGCTGCAGAGATTTCGCCTCCTTGAGCAGCTGCGGCTTTTGCTTCCTCGAGGGCGGCGAGTTTAGCCTGTTCTTGATCATACGTTTCGCGAAGCGCAGCCAAATCTACATTAAACTCGAGAATCTCAAGCTCGTTTATGTTCTGAGACTTCTGCAACGCACGGATGTAAGCCACAATCGCCCAGCGGTCTTCAACCTTGATCTGAGTGTTGTAGGCCGGCATCGAGCGAATTCCATTTGTGATCGCACCATAGAAATGCCCGTCGGGTTGCTCACGAATGTAATCGGAGTGAAAATTTGGAGCCGGAACGTAACCATATTGGCCGGTCATGATTATCCCTTTACCATCTCCAACGCCGCCATGACAGACCGCACAGTAAATATCATAACGATCTTGACCTCTGTAAAGAAGCTCTTTGGTAATGGTGAGTGGGTTTTCTGCAATCAAATTACCCTGTTCGTCTACACCTTCGTAATAGGCGATATCCTGACGAAGTCCGCCTCGAGCAACGGTTCCCTCAACAGGAGTACGCATCGCGCGACCGTCGGCGAAAAACGGATTATACTCTTGGGCTTTGAATTTATCCTGGTAATCCATGTTTTGGTTCGGATGGATCCCTGGTTTGTCAGAAATCATTCCTTGACAGCCGGAAAGCGCCAGCGTGAGGGCGGCGAAGGCCGAAAGCGCGAAAGATTTATTCATTTTCATGGCTTACTCCTCATAAATATCTTCAACATTCGACGCGCCAAGCTTTTTGAGCATTTTACGCACGTTATCGGCTTCAAATCGGGGATCTGTTGCCTCAATGCAGAGGAAAAACCCATCATCTGTGGCTCGCTTAAAGTTTTCGCTGGAAAAGAGCGGGTGATTCAACTGTGGCAGCCCGTTCAAAAAGAACATTCCAAAAACCGCACCAAACGCAGAAAGCAAAACGGTAAGTTCGAAGGTTACTGGAATCCATGCCGGTACATTCATAAAGGTTTTTCCGGAGATATTGATCGGATAATCGACTACCATCATGAAGTACATCATCGAAAGAGCACCAGTAAGACCAAGTAGTCCATGTCCGAGCACAATCCATCCGAGTTTGGATTTACGTATGCTCATCGCTTTGTCCATTCCGTGAATCGGGAAAGGAGAGAATGTGTCAAATTTGCGGAACCCGTCTTTGTTCACGGCCTGTGCGGCGTGATATAGTTCGCCTGGATTGGCAAATTCCGCCAAAATTCCGTGAAGTTCTTGTGAGATTTGTGTTTTACTCATAATTACGCCTCCGCTGCAACTGGTTGAAGTTTGGGCGGCTCAGGCTGTTTTGGCTCCACATATTTTCCTTTTACATCATAGTTGTGAGGATTCGCCTCAGGCATAATGGCTTTGACCTCTGCAATAGCCACCATTGGAAGGAAGCGCAAGAACAACAAGAAATTGGTGAAGAAGAACCCGAACGTTCCGATGTAGAGCATCATATCCCACATCGTCGGGGAATAATAGGCCCAGGAAGAGGGCAGATAATCGGTGGAGAGTGATGTTACAGTAATCACAAAGCGTTCAAACCACATTCCGATGTTCACCACAATCGAAATTACAAAGGTGAAGCCCACGTTACGACGTAACTTTTTGGACCAGAAGAATTGCGGAGAAATCACGTTACACGCAATCATAATCCAGTAGGCCCAAGCGTAAGGACCGGTCGCACGCAGAATAAAAATTGCTTTCTCATACTCCACACCGCTATACCAGGCAATAAAGAACTCCATCATGTAGGCAAAACCCACCATCGTGCCGGTGACCATGAGGATAATATTCATTTTCTCAATATGATCGTCGGTCATGATGTCTTTGAGCCCGAAAATCTTACGGGAGATGATCATGAGCGTGAGCACCATCGCAAATCCAGAGAACACCGCTCCCGCCACGAAGTAGGGTGGGAAGATGGTGGTGTGCCACCCTGGGATTACAGATACGGCAAAGTCGAAGGAAACGATGGTGTGAACAGAGAGTACCAACGGAGTAGCCAAGCCAGCCAAGATCATGTAGGCTTTTTCGTAATTCCACCAGTGACGAGAAGAACCTCTCCAGCCTAAAGCCAGAATTCCATAAACAATTTTAGAGGTTTTGGATGTCACTTTGTCGCGAAGAGTTGCCAAATCGGGCACTAAACCTACAAACCAGAAAAGTACAGACACGGTGAGGTAGGTAGATACCGCAAACACGTCCCAAAGCAACGGAGAGTTGAAATTCGGCCACATTGCCATTTGATTTGGAATCGGAAATACCCAATAAATCACCCAAATCCGACCCACGTGGATGGCTGGAAAAACCCCGGCACAAAACACGGCAAAAATGGTCATCGCCTCAGCAAAACGGTTGATCGCAGTACGCCAATCCTGACGGAATAGGAATAAAATCGCCGAAATCAGCGTCCCGGCATGCCCAATCCCGACCCACCATACGAAGTTGATAATCGCCCAACCCCAGGCAACCGTGTTATTTAACCCCCAAATCCCGGTTCCATTCCAAATCAGATAGGCGATGGAAACGAGCATGAGCATGAAGACCATGTTCGCGATTCCGAAGGCCACATACCAGGCTTTTGGAGTAGGGCGGGTATTCAGATCGGTGATGAGCTTGGTGATGCTGGCAAACGTATGATTGCCTTTCACCAGGGGCTCTTCAATGTAAGGCGCTTGTTGCGCTGTGGTTGCGGTACTCATCAGATTCTGTTTCGCGATTAATGTCCTTTACCAACCGGCTTGGGTGTCTCCAAGTTGGTATTGGTATTGTATAATTTTGCCAAATAAGAGGTTCTCGGGCGAACATTAAGCTCCTCGAGCATGACATAATTTCGATCGTTGCGCTTGTTCTGGGTGACCACGGCGTTGGCATCGGTTAGATCGCCAAAGGTAATGGCATCAGCCGGACACGCTTGCTGACACGCCGTGAGAACGGTTCCGTCAGCCGGACGTGGAGAGCCCGTTTCGCGCTTGGTGTTGATCTTAGCACGATTCACGCGCTGCACGCAATAGGTACATTTTTCCATTACCCCACGGAAACGAATCGTTACCTCTGGATTCATCGCCATTTGGATGATTTCTGGATCGTCGCCGGTGGTTAAATACTCTTTTGCGTAATTAAAGAAGTTGAAACGACGGACCTTGAACGGACAGTTGTTGGCGCAATATCTTGTACCAATACAACGGTTGTAGGTCATTTGATTCATTCCATCATCAGAGTGTGTAGTCGCCGCAACCGGGCAGACCTGCTCGCAAGGAGCAAGCTCGCAGTGCATACAAGGCACAGGCTGATGGTAAACCTTCGGATTCTCCGTATCACCTTCGAAATATCGATCGGTACGAATCCAGTGCATGATACGTCGACGGCCAACTTCTTTTTTCCCGACAACCGGAATGTTATTCTCGGCCTGACAGGCAATGGTACAAACTCCACAACCAAAACAGGAGTTTAAATCGATGGCCATCCCCCATTGAGGCTCATAATCGGGGCCGTAGGTTTCATTAAATAGACTGATCGGACCTTTATCATCGCCTTCAGCAAGAGCTTCTTTGATGCCTGGCACTTCGTATCCATGAATGGTTTTATACGTAGCGAAGTCAGGATGCTCTTTGTATTGATCGATCGTGGCCGTACGGACCATGTCGCGACCTTCGAGTGAGTGATGCGCCTGAGTACAGGCGATTTCGTAATCTCTGTCAGTCACTTCGATGGTGGCACTGGTGATGTAGCCTCCAGTTGTGAATCCTGCGTTTGTGGTGACACCTGCTGTGAGAAGAGGATAGGTGTCCACTCCGGAACCATCCGCAACGCGTCCAACTCCTTGGCGCCCATAGCCTACCGTGATAGTTGTTGTGCCGTTGGCATGTCCGGGTTGAATCCAAGCTGGTATTTCGACGGTTGTGCCGTTTACAGTGAGGCGTACGATCGGTGCAGATTGATCCGATAAATGGCGTTCGATTGGAATGCCGAGTGCCTGAGCCGTTGCCGGACTAATAAGCACCACATTATCCCACGTAATTTTCGTCATCGGATCGGGGAGCTCCATCAACCAACCATTGTTGGCAAAGCGACCATCGTAAAGTTTTGAATCTGGCTTGATAACAAGCTCAATTTCGCCTTTTCCATTACTTAAGGAATGATTTAGGGCCCGAGAAGTGGAAGCAGCCTGCGAAAGAGCTCTGTTAAAACCACTAGTGAGGGAAGCGTTTACCGCTCTGTAGCCTTCTTGAGACTTGTCTACTCCGTCATGAAGTACGTTCTCCCATTGGGTTTTGAACGCATTACCTGTGAGGGAGCGTCCGGCAGCCCACGTTTGCTGCACTTGACTGTAACCATTGGCTGCTTCTCCGGTGAGAAGGGTACCGAGGAGCTCGATTTCGCTCCATCCGCCATGTAGTGGCTGAATTTGTGGCTGAATTACACCAGGTTCACCTGTGTAGGCGCGTCCATCACCCCATGCTTCAAGGAAATGAGCGCGATTTACATGCCATCCACCCGCAGCTTCAACGGCTTTTGAGGTTTCATCTACATAATCAGAGAGATGAACAAGATTAGAGGCTTTGGCTAAGGCCTGTGCGAAGTTGAATTCTTTGGGTGCAGTGAAAACTGGATTGGTACCCACGAGAACAACCGTTTGGAATGCACCTAAGTTCAGGCTACTAACAGCAGAGCGGAACGCATCACGTTTTTGTGACCCATCTACGTGAGGTAATTCATGATAGGTCACGGTACTGGTGGCGTTGGTACCTGCATTACCCAAGGCAATGTTGATAGCGGCAACGGCAGCGTGTGTTTCAGCGGAATGATATTGTCCTGCGGTAACGATGGAGTTTCCGGCGTTTCCTGATCCGATATTGGATCCGCGAGCAGCAAGAAGATCTTCCGCCATTTGCTCAACGAAAGCTTCCGTTAAAAAACGATTATTGACCCCTGAAAAAGGTCTAAGTGCGGCACTATTCAGCGTACGTTGAAGCGTAGCAGCTAGTGCAAACGTCAGATCTTCGATTTCGGAGGCTTTCACCTTGAATCGGTGATCAGCATACGAACCGGTAGTAGAGAAGGTACTTTCCGCCACATAAATACGAGAAATCGTGTCTTCTGTACTCGCGACTTTCCTTTTCGCGGACACTTGACCTGCATTGGCGATGGCATTTTTGTGTCCTTGTGGTGACATGAAATCGTCATCCAGAGAAATCACCACGCCTGCTTTGTCAAAATGATTCACTACGCGAAGTGCACGACCAAAGGCGAGTTCCGTGCCGTCGAGCACATTTGCATCCCCAAATGCTTCATAGGTGACCCACGTTGCATTCGGAAATTGAGCAAGAGCATCCGATTTTAGTCTATTATAGGTAGGAGAGGAGCTCTCTTCGCTAATAAAAAGGATGTTTTGGCTGCGATTGGCAAAAACTTCTTTCACCCAAGCCACGAATTCTTCTTTGCTAGTGGACAGACCGGCTTTGCGAATAGTACGTGATCTGTCAGGATCGTACATGGAGAGGATCGCAGCCTGTTGATAGAGACTAGATTTTCCACGACTACCCGGATGGTCTGGATTTCCTTCGATTTTGGAAGGACGCCCTTCATTATTCTCTACGATTACCCCACTTAATGAATCCTGAAACGGGAATGCCGATGCATATTGAAGTGGAATGCCTAGAACAACATTCTCTGGTTGGCGAGAATAGGGGAGAATTTTTTGAACCGGACGACGGCAAGCGGCAAATCCTGCCATCGCAATGGAGGCACCCATGACACGAAGGAAGCTTCTACGGGAAACATTATCGGTTAATTCACTCGCATTTTCCCCGAACTCCCGATGAAGATAGGTTTCATACTCTTTATTACGAGCCAACTCCCCAAGGCTTTTCCAGTAGCTGTTGACGGGGAGAGTTTCGTTGGCGCTTTCGGTCACGTGGTTGTGGTCACTCATGCGTCTGCGTCATCCTTATTAATAATGGCAGCCCTGACAGTAGGTCGGGGCGTGAATATTTTGCTTAGCCACCAACTCAAGTCCAATTTCGAGTTGATTTTCGACTTCATAGCCCATAGTGGTCACTTCAGATACCGGGCGTACATATTTTTCAGGTGCTCGGTGGCAATCCAAACACCAGCTCATGCTTAATGGCTCGGCCTGATAAACCACTTCCATCCGATCAATACGGCCGTGACAAGTCTCGCAACCCACACCCACATTCACATGAGCACTGTGGTTGAAATAGGCATAATCGGGAAACTGATGAACTTTGATCCACTCAATCGACTCGCCGGTTTCCCAGCTCTGACGAACAGGTTCAAGTGTAGCCACGTCTGTACGGATCTGATTATGACAGTTCATACACGTTTGTGTGGCAGGAATATTGGCGTGTTTGGAATCAAACACTTGAGTGTGGCAGTATTGACAGTCTAAGCCCAACTTTCCGGCATGGATTTGATGAGAAAACGGTACCGGTTGTTCGGGAGCGTAGCCAACGTCTGTAAATTCAGGAGAGAAGAAGAACCAGACAACGAAGACAAGAGTGTTGGCAAGGACGATCAATCCAATCAGCAGCTTGCGTGGGACTTCATTAGCCCACTTTGGAAAGATTTGTGACATCAGTGAGTATGTGAGTTTCTATCTAATGTTCAAGACTATCAAAATTACCTAAAAAAGAGGTGTGTTGGAAGAAAAATTTCCAAAAAATGTGAATGATTTTTGAGTGTCGATTGTTCTAACTCGTTATTTATTCTTTTTTTCGGTTAGATAGAGGAAGTCGGCGCAAGGGATCGATTTTGCCAATAAAAGCATTACTCTATGGGTTTTTGTCTTCCCAGCTCACGATTTCTTCCTATTATTTTGTTGATTATCTTCCTTATTTAGACTCATTCTAATTTACTTTTCACTTTTTAACATTCTCCTTTTATGGATCGTAACGAATTTGAAAACTCAATAAAGATCGATGCATTAGCACGGATATCGGTGGGAAAAGCGATCGTCTCAATCTTGGCCCTAAGTGCCGCTGCGTTGCTTTTATTGGTATGGATCTTGTATCTCAAGCCACCCCGTGTCGATCCAGGAAGCTGGGTCTATTCTTTGCCGGGATTGAATGCCACGTTAAACTCGATAAGCGCAATTTTGATCCTGCTAGGTTTTTTAGAAATCAAAAAGCGTGATTTCCGTAAACATATGAAGTTTATGCTGGGTGCCTTTGTAGCATCGTCTCTGTTTTTGGTTAGTTATTTGGTGTATCACAACTCAGTGGGACATACGTCGTTTCCTGCAGAGGGATGGATTCGCCCTGTCTATTTTACCCTGCTAATCTCTCACATTATCTTGTCTGCTTTTGTGGTGCCTTTGGTGCTGACGAGTTATTATTTTGCATTTTCTGGCCGACTGGAAACCCATCGTAAAGTTTCAAAGTGGACATTTCCCATTTGGCTTTATGTGTCTGTGACCGGTGTGATAATCTATTTTGTGCTGAATGCGTTTGTGTAAGGGAATCGATGATTGACTTTTTAGTTTAAGAGACAAGTAGTTGACAGACTCGTTTGATTTAATCCAAATGGATACTCTATATGAAATCCGATACAGAAATTCGTTGGTTGGGGCATTCGGCGTTTTCGATGAAGCTACCTTCGGGGAAGCAGTTGTTGATTGATCCATTTTTATCGCAAAATCCGATGACGCCGGACTTGTATAAGCATCCGAAGCATGTGGATGCGATTTTTTTGACGCACGGGCATGAGGATCATGTAGGCGATACGCTCGAAATTGCCAAGGAGACCGGGTGTAAGGTGTTTGGGCAGGTGGAATTGATCGGGTTGTTGCGTAAGCATGGACTTTCGGATGCGGCAGCGGTGGGTTTTAACAAAGGTGGGACAGTGACATTTGATGATGTGTCGGTGACGATGGTGCATGCGCAACATTCGTCTTCGTATGCCGGTGAATATGCTGGAGAGGCAGCTGGATTGGTCTTTAAGGTGGAAAAGGATGTGACGTTTTACCACATGGGCGACACGAATGCGTTCACCGATTTGGAGTGGATTGGGGAGTTTTATCAGCCCGATGTGGTGGCGGTGCCGATCGGGGATTTTTACACGATGGGCCCTGTGGAGGCGGCTTTGGCGGTGGAGTTATTGAACCCGGCGCGCGTGACACCAATCCATTATGGTACGTTTCCGGTGCTCACAGGCGATCCGACAGAGTTTAAAACGCTGGTGGAGCGGGATACGGATGCCGTGGTGGTTGTGCCGAAGCCTGGCGAGCTGGTTAAGGTTTAATACCCTGCAGTATATCCGTCACCGCGAGTGTCAGGCGCTCCGTGCAGGAGGCCATTTTCATCTACCACAATCATATGAACTCTCGCCAGCGCTCCCCGTTGCACCAAGGTATGTCCATAGAACTCGAGCAGGGCACGGGTATCTGGCGAGTGGCCATATTTCTCCACAATCAGTACATCAGGCTTCCATTGATGATGCACCCGTGGGGCAGCGATCGCTTCTTGAGCATTCATTCCGAACATCAAGGCATTAATTGTGGATTGAAAAACGGCGGTAATAATGGTCGGTCCGCCTGCACCACCGTTCACTAACATGGGTTTGCCATCTTTGGCCACCACAATCGGCGTCATACTGCTGAGCATCCGCTTTCCGGGCTGAATCGCGTTTGCCTCGGCACCAACGAGTCCATACATATTTGGAGTACCAGGCTTGATGGAGAAGTCATCCATTTCGTTGTTGAGCAAGAAACCTGCGCCACTTACCGTGACTCTGTTACCAAAAGAGCCGTTTAGCGTGGTGTTAATGGCCACGGCGTTGCCTTCGGAATCGATGATCGAGAAGTGTGTGGTTTCCGTAGACTCCTGAACCGGTGTGAAGTCTCCGTGCTCGAATTCGGTCGAAGGAAGATGACGTCGCGGATTGAAATTGGCGATTCGTGACGCATTATACGCCGGATCCATCAGCTGCTCGATTGGAACCGGGTAGAAATCGGGATCTCCAAGGTGATAGGCTCGGTCTGCGAACGCCCGTGTCATGATTTCAGCATAAATATGAGCCATTTTAGCCGATTGTGGATCGGATTGGGCCAACGCTTCAGGGTTGAGTTGGTCGAGCATTTGAAGCATTTGAGCAAAGGCAATTCCTCCGCTGCTTGGTGGGCCCATCATCCAGAAATCATATCCCATAAATTCGGTGTGAATGGCTTCACGCCATGAGCTGCGATACTCTGCGAGGTCTTTGGCTGTCATAATACCATTGCCGCGTTTCATTTCTTCGACGATGAGAGCAGCAGTTTCTCCTGCATAAAACCCGTCCCGGCCAAATTTCGCAATGCGTTCCAAAGTGCGAGCTAAATCTTCCTGTTTGAACAGATCTCCTCGCTTCCAGGGTCTTCCAACTGGGTGGAGATAAATATCCGAGGAGCCTTGGAACTTGGCAAAGTCTTCTGCTGCATAATTCATGGATTCGGCTTGCGAAAAGGAGAGTTCGTATCCCTCACGGGCCAGGCGAATGGCGGGTTCAAGTACGGTTTCGAGGGGAAGACGTCCAAATCGCTCAAGGGCGCGCACCATTCCGTCAACGGTTCCGGGAACTCCGGCAGCTTTGTGCCCCAGTATCGATTCGCCTTCGATCACTTCCTGATTGCGGTCCAAATACATGTCTCTGCTGGAGGATGCGGGTGCTGTTTCCCGAAAATCAAGTGTGTAGACGTTGCCGTCCTTGTCATGATAGACCATGAATCCGCCACCGCCGATGTTTCCGGCACGGGGCAAGGTCACGGCGAGTGCAAATTGTACACCAACAGCGGCATCAACCGCATTTCCGCCTTTTTTGAGAATCTCCAGACCAACTTCAGATGCCAGTCGGTCAGCGGAGACGACAACCCCGTTCTCGAAGCTTTCGCTGTCGAGGCCTTGAGCGAATAGAGGGGTGCTGATGAATGATGTGAAGAGAAGCGCGATGATTGCGAAATCATTCGGGAATCTGAATCGGTGTTTTTTACACATTGAGTGGATATTCAATAACATGTGATCTAGCTCAATAGGTTATGGTATCTACGGAATGTACAAATCTTCTTCTTTATCGCATTCATCCACTCACGCCTGTTTGAAACTCCTTGCGAAACCTTTCAAGCCCTAGGATGAAATTCTTTGTGCACTTGATGTAGAAGCGTTCGATCCACGTGGGTATAGATTTCCGTGGTTAGAATCGAAACGTGCCCCAACATCTCTTGAACGGAACGTAAATCGGCCCCACCTTCCAACAGATGTGTCGCAAAGGAGTGACGAAAAATATGGGGATAGACATTTTTGGTAATTCCCGCCTCACGGGCATATTGCTGCACGATATTCCAAATGCTCATGCGAGACAGGGGGGTGCCTCTGCGATTGAGAAACACGCGATTCCCGGTTCTCTCAGACTGTTTGTGGCCCAGTTTAGGATCTTTAATCGCCGCATGAAATGGCCGAATTTTTGTCTGATACTGCTCGATTGCTTCCATCGCCATTTCTCCCATAGGAATGAGGCGTTCTTTGTTACCTTTTCCAATTACGCGAACAAACCCGATATCAAAATGGAGTTGATTTTGCTGTAATCCGGTAAGCTCGCTTACGCGCATTCCCGTGCCATAGAGTGTTTCCAGGATGGCTTTATCTCGAATGCCTTGTTCACTGTCCGTATCGGGGCAATCCAGCATTCTGACAACTTCTTCCACCGTAAGGACTTCAGGCAGTTTTCGAGTCTTTTTGGGTAAGGTAATGTGTTGAGCCGGGTTGGCATCCGTGAATTTCTCAACGACCAAAAATTGATGAAATCCGCGAATAGACGAAATATTTCGTGCAATCGATCCGGGGGAGAGTTCCATGGCAACGAGCTCCTGTAAATACCCCTCGATATGCTGGATAGCAATTCCAGACAGATCCCGCAACCCAAAAATCTGGTGCACATACTCCAGATATCGATGTAAATCGTGGTGGTACCCTTCGATGGAGTTTTCAGAGAGACCCTTCTCGGAGCGAATAAACAGCATGTATCGCTTCAGAGCGGATTCAAATGGATTTTTCGGAGCTTCCATTTGGGTATTCGATCCTGGAATGATAAATCCCGGACAGGGTCTTTAAGAACGAGGCCTTGATAAGTCCCATGTCCCGATAGGTCAGGGGACATTCTTGCAGCTGCTGATCGTCCGTAATATTGTTGAACAGCTTTTCTGTAAGCTCCTTCAGCTTTTCGGGTGTTTGCTTGGGAAGCGATCTGGATGCGGCTTCTATGGTATCCGCCAGCATCAAAATACCTTCTTCCCGAGTGGCAGGTTTTGGTCCCGGATAGCGATAATCCTTTTCAGTCACCGAATCCGGTGAGGTTTTTTCATCGATTTGCTGTTGAGCTTTCGCATAAAAATAGCGAATCAGCGAGGTCCCGTGATGGGTAAGGATAAAGCGGATAATTTGTTCGTGTAATTTATACTCTTTTGCGATTTCAACACCTTGTTTGACGTGATCCCGAATCACCATACGGCTCAGATTTGGCTTGATTTGGTCATGTTGGTTAGCCGCAACCTGATTCTCGATGAAAAACTGAGGCTTATCCATCTTACCGATATCATGATATAGACCGCCTACTCGGCAAAGAAGGGGATTGGCACCAATGGCTGTTGCCGCTCCTTCGGCCAGACGTGCGACCTGAACACTATGATGGAATGTTCCGGGGGTTTCATCCATCAAACGTTTGAGCAAGGGATGATTGGTATCCGCTAATTCCAGAAGGGTAAAAGAGGTGAGATTCCCGAAGAGTTTTTCAAAGAACAGAATAAGCGGATAGGTAATCAAAATCAGGATGGCATTGATCACGATAGGCCCGATCTGGCTGATTAGTGCCTCCCATCCACTATACCGTGAGAGGGCAAATCCGGCTGTTACAGCCAGATAAGCGAAAAGAATCAGAATCGGAGCTGTTACGAAAAATCGATTCCGATTCGTCAAGTCACGCGCCGCAAGCATCCCCACGTATCCGGCTACGAATGTGGCTGCGGCAAATTCAAAGGAGTTTCCATGGATCATTCCCGATAAAATGGCCAGGATCACCGCGGAGAGAATCCCGATACGATCATTGGTAAGAATGGTAAGCAGGATCGGGGCAATAGCCAATGGAATGACATACTCGGACACTCCCTCAAGCGAATAAATAAATCGGTTAAGCAAAATGAACATGGCCAGAGTGAGTAGAATCTGGCCGATCCAGCGAGGATTTAAAAAAGTGTCTCTGAAATAGACAAACAAATAGTAAAGAAACACTGCGATGACGATCAAAACCAGCATCGCATCACCCGAAAAGCGAAGCCATCGCTCTGTTGTGGAGGTTCGATCTGTACGGGCATCGGCATAGCTCTCCAGAAGGGTGGATTTTTCTCGTGTGACAATATCTCCACGACGAATGATTACCTGCCCTTGTGCTATGGCGCCCTTTGTTTCAGAAAGAACAGATAAAGCATTTACGAGCTGTTCTTGTGTATCCTCTTCGCTGTAATTCCAGTTTGGAAATAAGATCCCGCTGAGTAGCTCCTGACCCAGATTCGCGCGCTCCAGTGAGTAATTTTCACTAAGCAGAAGTCCGATGTGGGTGATGGCCTCGTCCTGATCCCGAACATTTGCCTTACTGACCGTTCTTTGAGTTCGATCACGCGTGTTACGCAGGGTGAGTTGTGCCTGTTCAACCGCATTTTTGGACACATCGATAATGCCACTCTCTTCTACTTGTTCAATCAGCGAAAGAAGTTCGGACGGAATGGCGGATAACCCGGAACGGAGCAGTATTGCCCAGGATTCGTCAGATAAGGGTACTGAAAAGTTCTCCCGGGCAGAGATGTATTGTAAACTGTCTGCTACAGCATTTAGAGGGCTGGATTCTTTGGTCATCTGCCAGGTCTCATAGAGAGCCAAAACTCCAGAAAGCCCCCCTTTTAACTCCTGAAAGCTGGTTTCTGTGAGTAAGATTACATCAGAATTCACACGAAAAACGGGAATATTTTGTCTGCGTATGAGTTCACGTTCTTCAGCAATTTCCTGATCCGTTTTACGGATGGCAAAGGTAAAATCGGCGGTCAGATCATCATTTCGCCAAGGTTCCTGAAGCGTATAGTCCGGAATAACCTGAAAAGAATTAGCCGGAAGAGAAGCGATAGCCAGGATCACAAATCCTACCATCCACAGAATACTGAACACAGCCTGTGTTTGAGACGGATTTTTTAGGTTTTTTTTCCCAATACTGGGTTTATTTGGAGTCGATTTCATGGGTTATTGCACCATTTTGATCAGGTCTTCTTGTGAAAGTACGGGAATTTCAAGTTTTTTTGCCTTTTCCAGTTTGGATCCGGCTTCCTCACCAGCTACGACGTATGACGTTTTTTTACTAACCGACCCAGATACCTTCCCACCATGAGATTCGATCAGATCCGTGGCTTCCTGTCGGCTCATTTCGGGTAGGGTACCCGTTAAAACAAACGTCTTGCCTTCTAAGATATTGGACGTAGAGGCCCTAGCCTGCTGCTCATATTGAAGACCATGTTGCCCCAGTTGTTCAACAAGTCGTTGATTTTTGGGATTGGAGAAAAATGCGATAACAGATTCAGCGATTTTAGGACCGATAGCGTCAATTTCGGTGAGAGACTCCAAGGTGGCATTTTCGAGTGCGTCCATGCTTTTGAGCGCTCCGGCAAGATCGCGGGCCACAGTTTTACCCACAAATCGTATTCCCAGAGCATAGATCACGCGTTCAAAAGGTTGAGTCTTTGAGGCGTTGATGGCGCGAATCAGGTTAGCCGCTGACTTTTCGGCCATTCGCTCGAGCGGAAGAAGTTGCTCTCGAGTGAGGGTATAAAGATCGGCAAAGGTTGTCACAAGA
>JAURMN010000092.1 GCA_030830725.1 Balneolales bacterium
TCAACTCCACCAGCTCGTGAGACTGTTGCGGTTCGAACCCTGCCCAAAGAAGTACTCGTAGAAATCAGTATGATCGTGGCCGTTCCGTAAATGAACAGTCTGTGACGGTTCAGTTCGGCGCTATCTATTTAAAGCATAGTATCTAACGGCTGAATACCCCATTATGATAGGTCCATTCTCCGGTTGAACGGTTTCCAAACTGATCTGCCACAGAAAAACGGATTGTTGAACCGGGGGATAGAGAGACCTCCGGGTGATAGAATCGAAAGCTTTTATACTCCGGATCATAGATTGGAATACCGGGAATTCCATCGATCTCAAATGTAGCTGAGCGTCTATTAAGAGGGGACATTTCTTGAGTGATCCTGAGTTCTACCGAACTCATGCCTTCGGGTAAGACAACTCGTTTTGGCATAGTTAACATTGGGCTAAGCGTATCACGATAGGTGGTAAATGGGCCCAACTCGAGAGTTTCGAATGTAATCCATCGACCTGAAGCGGCGCGATTTGTGGAGATAGGTCTGTTCGGCAGCCAAGCAAAGCCAATCTTGAGTGGTGCGGAGTCAACAGAGCCAATTGAGGCTCCAATTCGAACCGGTTTTGCAAAAGGAATCGGATTAGGAGTAATCAAAAAGGTAAGATCCTCATCCGAAGCCCGACTCACTGAGAAGGTTAAACGAAATGTTTCGAACAGGGAGCCTTCCTGGATATCCATAAAAAAACGCCGATCCGGAGTTTCCAGGAAATAGGATCTTCCCGGGTGTAAGAGAGTATCCATGACATAACTTTTCGAGTTTTGATCGTCTTGCTCCCGAAGAAGATCCTTAAAAATAGTCTTGATATTGTCATCTGAAATTGGATTCAATACGCTGATATTCTTGGAGGTCAATCCCGGTGCCGATTGGGTTTGTATTACTTGTAAGATGCCTTTTGTCTCATTTCCAAAATAGTCCCGTGCCACAATGGTCAGCGTTTGTGGGCCTCCAGGAAGATTAAGGATTCCATCTGAATCTAAATTACTGTATAGGGGTAGGCGATTACCCTGAACCAGATGCAAACGCTGAAACCCCTTTTGCTTTGTACGCAGCCATTCATAGTGTCTGTCGACGAACATATGGGATGAACTTTCAAAAGGAAGGCGGCTGGCCCTAGAGGAAAACACAAGTGAATCCTCAAGATAAAGTTGGAGCTCATACACCGCATAAACGTTGGTTACATCATCTGCCCGATCCGACGCATCCACAGACAAAAGGACAGACCCGGATGTTTCAAGGGTTCCAAAATCTTTGAGTCCATTTTCTAGTGTGCGAATGGGACGGCGCTCCGACTGATTCAGGCGAATAGCTCTGATCGATTCCGAAGAAGAATTTCCATTGGCAAACCCATATTCTTCTACCAACAAGGCATGGAGTTGGGGAGCAATCCGGTCAGACAGATTAAATCTTGCATAAAGCGGATTATAAGGGACATTATCAGGGGATCTCAGTTCAAAATGAAGATGAGGAGGGCCAATCCCTGTAGACCCGGTATAGGCAATTTTTTGGCCTTTACGAAAGCGCAATTCTGAGGCTTCAACCAAGATGTCTACATCATGTCGAAGCTCTGGAATACGAACAGAATCGACTAGTCGAGTGATTTCCGGAATAAAATTTCGAAGATGTGCGTAGACAGAGTAGGATCCGTCGTCGTGTTTTAAATAAAGTGCATTTCCATATCCGCTGGGCCCGGTCTGTATTCTGAACAACACACCATCCCGGGTTGCATAGACATCAAATCCCTCACGACCCCAAGTCTTGATATCAATACCGACGTGTAAATGAGCAGAACGTGTTTCACCGAATGTGGAACTTAAATATCGGCCTGCATTGGTAGGCCAGGCATAGGAAACGTCATTAGATAAGAAAGAGGGGGCATCAAGAGGTTGTGCGTATCCCATGTCTGACAGAATAGTCAAAACGGATAGAGACAAAAAGATCTTGAAACGCGAGATCCGGATTGAGTTCATTCCGGAATATGCTCAAATTATCCTCGGATATCCAGCCTGAGAGTAGAATCTGTTCCGATTAGTTTAGCCTCTACGACATCACCGGATTTGACGGCCGAAACACCTTCAGGGGTGCCGGTGTAGATTAGATCTCCAGGATAGAGGGTGAACATAGAAGAGAGTTCGGAAATAATTCGGCGGCAGGAAAAAATCATATCGCGAGTAGATCCAGACTGGCGAACCTCTCCATTTATCGTCAGTAGAAGATCCAGGTTTTGAAGATCCGTGCTATCCGTGAATGGGAGAGCTTTCCCTAAGGGAGCAAATGTGTCAAAACCTTTCGCTATGGTCCAGGGATGGCCTTTATCTTTGGCTTTTTCCTGAAGATCACGGGCTGTAAAATCGACTCCGATTGCGATGGAATGAACACAAGAAAGTGAGTCCTCTTCTTGTATATGTGCTGCTTTTTTCCCGATAACCAAAACAAGCTCCACCTCATGGTGAACATCCGAAGATCGTGAAGGAAGTACAACAGTACCGTTACCAAACACAAGAGAACTCCTGGGTTTGAGGAAAATTAGAGGGCTTGAAGGGACAGGATTGTTGAGCTCTTTGGCATGCTCAACATAGTTACGTCCGATACCATACACTGTACCGGCCTGGAGGGATTCGGCGCCTGGAATTGAAAAATCCATGAGATGTGGCGCCTAAAACTTAATTAACTTCTACACCGACAAATTTACGGCCGGCTTTATCTCGGAACTTAACAACCCCATCTACGAGTGCGAAAAGGGTGTCGTCACCACCGATGCCTACATTCAGTCCGGGATGGAATTTCGTGCCACGCTGGCGCACCAGAATATTACCGGCGCGAACGGCTTCTCCGCCAAAGCGTTTCACACCAAGTCTCTTGGATTGTGAATCTCTACCGTTTCTTGTGGAACCTTGACCTTTCTTGTGTGCCATGACTTTCTACCTGTTAGGTTTTCTCTGAAGAGGTTTTTGGGTTGAATGAGTGTGGTTTATTCGGAAAAGAATCGTGATTGATCAAGCAATTTTCTGAATTTCCAGTCGAGTAATGCTTTGACGGAATCCATTTTTCTTTTGATATCCCTTGCGACGCTTTTTCTTGAAGATAATCACTTTATCCGCTTTCAGGTGATCTGCTACTTTAGCCGTCACTTTTGAACCACTTACGGTAGGAGTTCCTACTTTGACCTTACCTTTATCATCACTGACAAGAAGAACTTTATCCAGCGTAATCGTTCCTTCTGCGTCTGGCAGACGGTTAACGTAGATCACTTCATTCTCGCGAACTTTATATTGATGTCCTCCGACTTCAACAACTGCGTACATAGTGGTTACCTTAAATAGAAGGTTTTGAAAAAATTACAGACACGAAATTTAAGACAATTTGCAGAAATCACAAAATATCAAATTGAACCTTAATTCATTGCAGTTATGCATTATTCCAATGATCCTCGTATTTTTTAGGCGTTATTTTTTAATCCGTAAATCTTCCTGTTATGAAACCACTTCCCGATTTGCACACGCAGGCGATGGCTGTAAAAAATTTCCGCCGTCTAAAACATGATGGTGGTCGTGCATGGATCAAAGATTCACAATTATTTGAGGCTCGAAAAGAGGGTAACCCAGAGTTTATCGTTAAATCCTCGGAAACGTTTCTGCTCCAACATAATCCTAAGCCTTAAACAGCCCCTTTCGATTCATGTGTCCGGCATATGTGCCAATGATCCGGACTTCTTCTTCCTCGTCAGGAGTTACGATCACTTCTTCGAATTCTTCATTGGCCGGTACAAGTCGAAGTCTATTTTTCTCTCTGTAAATTCGCTTCAGAGTCGTTTCTCCCTGATAAAGGATAGCTCCTATCTCCCCATTACGAGGAGAAGTATCCGAAAGAAGGACAAAATCACCATCTAGAATTCCCTCATCTTTCCATCTCAATCCTGACACTCTCAGAGCAAAAAGACGACTGATATCAGGAAAGAGATTCTCTAGTGTAATTTGCCCCAGATCCGCCTCGACCGCCTCTTGGAGATATCCAGCTGCGATCAATCCTCGAACGGGGATTCCTGCGGGTGCTTCAGGCTCAAGTTGCTTTTTCCAGCGTGGGGCCAGATCATATTCATCGAGTTGTGTACGAACCAGAACCCCTTTTTTAATTAGTGCCTGAATATTCTGAGTAACGCTATTCGGAGATTTGAAATCAAATTCATCCGCGATTTCCCGATAGGTCGGCCAGACATCATACTCTTCTTTGTAGGCGACGATGAAATCGAGAAAAGCCTTCTGCTTTCGAGTAAGTTGAGTAATATCCATTTCTAACGGACTTTTGAAATTGAACTTTGTTAGTAATCAAGGACAATATGTACAAAATATGTTCAATTTCAAAAATATTCAAGTATAACTCATCCTGAATATGAACATAACGAAACCTTGAGATACTACATATTCCGTGAACATCAAGGCTACTGAATACCAAATAAGAGTCATCTAGTCTGAGGTATTCTTCTCTACTTAATCAAAATCATTTGTTTTGAGTCTGTGAACTCAGGGGTGGTCAGTTTGTAAATGTAAACACCACTACTGAGCTCATTGGCATCAAATGATATGCTATGAACCCCCATACTCATAGCCGAATTAATCAAGGTTTTTACTTTTTGTCCGGATAGTGAGAAGATTTCTAATAGTACTGGTTGTGCGTTAGTAAGAGAGAATTTTATTGTGGTAGAGGGATTAAATGGATTTGGATGGTTCTGTTCAAGTTCATATTTCAATGGCAACTCTGATGAAGGATCTTAATCTCACATCGTTATCGAAGTTGACTAAAGTTTCAGATTCAGAATGGGAGATCTAAACGTCGTTTCCGCGTGGAGTAA
>JAURMN010000016.1 GCA_030830725.1 Balneolales bacterium
GGATGCTCTACTTGAATACGCGTATTCATCTCCATGAAGTAGAAATTCCCTTTGTTATCAACGAGAAATTCGATAGTACCAGCTCCCTCGTAATTAATGGCTTTTGCTGCTTTCACAGCGGCATTTCCCATTTTTTCTCGTAACTCCGGTGTCATTACCGGAGAAGGGGCTTCTTCAAGAATCTTTTGATGTCGTCTCTGAAGTGAGCATTCTCTTTCGCCAAGATGAATTACGGTTCCATGCTTATCACCTAGAACTTGAATCTCTATATGACGTGGATTCTCAACAAATCGCTCGATGTAAACTCCAGAATCACCAAAAGCATTTTCTGCCTCAGTTTGACACATCACAAAGGAGGTCTCAAAATCTTTTGGATCATAAACTATTCTCATTCCACGACCGCCCCCACCAGCCGTAGCTTTAATAATGAGCGGAAACCCGATTTCATCTGCAACCGAAAGAGCATCTTTAAACTCTTCGACAATACCATCACTTCCTGGAACAACTGGTACCCCATTACGAATCATGGTTTCCTTGGCTGTCGCCTTGTCACCCATTGTTTCGATCATCTCAGGAGAGGGCCCGATAAAAACCAAATCGTGTTCTTTACAAATCCGTGAAAAACCTGCATTCTCGCTTAAAAATCCATAACCGGGATGTATGGCTTCCGCATTCGTGATTTCAGCAGCTGCCAGTATGGAAGGGATCTTTAAATAACTCTCCTTGCTGGGTGCGGGGCCTATACAAACAGCTTCATCTGCAAACTTCACATGGAGACTGTCCTTATCGGCTGTGGAATACACTGCCACAGTCTTAATCCCCATCTCTTTACATGTTCGAATGATCCGTAAAGCAATTTCCCCACGGTTAGCAATCAATATTTTAGTAAACATCGTAGACAAATGATTTCCCGTTGGATTAAGACTCTCGAATGACAAACAAGGGTTGATCGTATTCAACAGCTTGGGCATTCGTGACCAAGATTTGTTCAAGTGTCCCGTTCACTTCAGCCTCGATTTCATTCATTATTTTCATGGCTTCAATGATACAAAGCGTTTGACCTTTAGTCACTTTATCTCCAACGGACACAAACATTTTGGCATCAGGTGAAGGAGAGGCGTAGTACGTTCCTACGATTGGAGACTTCTGGATAAATCCATTCGCAGTTTCTGGTGTAGGAGTAGGCTTTAAACTTTCAACAGAAGGGGGTAAAATCGCTTGATTTGGCGTAGAGGATGGCAGTTGAATTACCTGCGGTGAAGACGCCATTTGAAGAGTTTCAGAAGAGCTCTTTTTTATTTTGATGGAGAATTCACCTTCCTGAATTGAAACTTCGTTGACTTGACTGTCTTCCACCAGTTTGATCAGATTTTTAATTTCTTTTAAATCCATAGTTCTTATGATTTTGCACGTTCAATGTATTCACCTGTTCGGGTATCTACTCGAATAAGTTCACCTATATTTATAAAAAGGGGCACTGTAACGGTGGCTCCTGAGGCAATAACTGCTGGTTTTGTGCCACCCTGAGCCGTATCTCCACGAAGACCGGGATCAGTTTCAACAACCGTTGTCGTAATTTGTGCTGGTGGCTCAGCGTAGAGAACCTTGTCATTTTCAACATTAATAAGGAGCTCACATTGCTCACCATCCACTAAGTATTCATGCTTTTCAACACGGCTTTCCTCTAATGTAATCTGTTCGTACGTCTCATTGTGCATAAAGTGGTACATCGATCCCTCTTTATAAAGAAATTGATAGGGATGACGTTCAATTCGAACGGATTCAACAGATTCGCCAGATCGAAAGGTTTTGTCGATATTTTTTTCGTTTTCTACACCACGAAGTTTGGTTCTGACAAAGGCGCCACCCTTGCCTGGTTTTACATGTTGAAATTCAACAATGGTATAAATCTGACCATCTAGAAGGATATTCAGGCCATTTTTAAAATCAGAGGTATCAATTCTACCCATAACCTATTTTGAAAATGTTTGAGTTAGTCTTGCGAAGGTGTTAATGGGTAACACTAAACCTGATCTTACGCAAGAATTGTTTGTAAGATAACGATCAATATCAAGACTGGACAGATAACCTTGATAAAAAATGGCCAGAGCTTACCTACAATCGAAGAGCTGAAATTCTCGTTCCCCGATTCGATTTCTTGGACGGCGTTTGATGTTTTCCAGATGTAACCAACAAAAATGGCAATTAAGAACCCTCCAATAGGTAACCCCATAGTGCTAAAAATGAAATCGATTCGATCGATTAGGGATATATTAAAGCTGATCAGGAGTGAAATCGCAAGGATACCTAATCCAACTTTAAGAGCAGCACTTTTACGTTTCCAGCCAAGCTCATCAATCGTATAGGAGACAGGCACCTCTAGAAGCGAAATTGTGGATGTCAGAGCCGCAATACTAAGAAGTAAAAAAAACGTTACGCTGAGCAACAATCCAAATACTCCGCCAATCTGATCAAAAACCGTTGGAAGAACTTGGAAAATCAGGGCAGGACCTGCAAGCAGGGAGCCAGTATCGGTAAAAATTTGTTCTCCTTGTCCTTGAGCAACAAACATAGCTGGAAGTATTAGAAATCCTGCAAGGAATGCGATCGAAACATCCGATAAAGTAACTGCAGCTGCAGCACCTGCGACGTTCTCTCTACGGGAAAGATATGAACCATACGTGATCAAAGCTCCCATACCTAAGGAAAGAGAAAAGAATGCCTGACCTAGCGCGCTTAGTACTAATCCTCCGTCTACCTTGCTAAAATCAGGTCTCAGATAGACTTGAACACCTTCCATGGCACCATCCAATGTCAATGTATAGCCAGTCATCATGAGTAAAATGAGTAATAACAGTGGCATCATTAATTTTGTGGCACGTTCTATTCCATCCGATACTCCACCACGAACAATCATAATCGTTGTGATCATAAATATCGAAGCAAAAAAGCCATTCACCCATCCATTTTCGGCATCTGCCAAAAGCGTGGCAATCGAATCCTGCTCAAAAAAAGAAAAGATCTGAACGAATACATAACTCAATGTCCAACCAGCAACGACGGTATAAAAGGAGAGTATCATCACGCCGCATAAAATTCCCCACATTCCCACAAAGGGAAAGAATTTGCTGTTTGAAAGAGCTTTAAAGGCTCCAACCGGATTTTTTTGAGTGCTGCGGCCAATCGAGAGTTCAGCCATCATGACAGGAAAACCAATCAAAAATGTACAGATTAAATACACAATGAGAAATGCGGCACCCCCATTTTCGGCCGTTTCGGTAGGGAATCGCCAAATATTTCCTAATCCTACTGCGGAACCAGCAGCAGCCAGGATAAAGCCAAGTTTAGAATTCCATGTTCCTCTTTGTTCCGATGAAAGTGTAGCCAAATGGCCCCCCTTTAATTCAGGTTAGCAGATGAATTCTGATTCAGAAATTTATAATCAGATCATTACGGCATCTAATGAGATAGACGGTACAAATTAGCAGGTTAGTAACAATGGTGCAATAATAACTCAAACATGAAGCTTTCTTAAAAGAAATCCACTTTTCGGACTTACTATTAGTTGATCCTCAATAAAATCGAGTGGGTGTACAGAGGCTCTTTCGTCATCTACAATCACTTCCCAAGTTCCTTTTGGTAATGAAATTGGTAGTGAATGTTGAGGATGTGCGTTTAGGCCGATGATGTAATCGTATATGTCTCGGCTTGAGTTCCCTTGTACGCTCTTAATTACTTGCAAAGGATCTTGAACATGTCCAAACTCAATAGAACTGCGTTCCGCAGTACGAAGAGCTGGTGAACTATGACGAATCTGAATCAAACCTTTATAGAATTGAAAAAGAGATTGATTATAGTGTACTCGACTAAAATCAATCCAGTTGGTGGGATCATCTTTTTCGTACGAATTATGATCTAAAAATACTCCAGATTCATCCGTATGTGTAAATGATCGGCATATTTTTGAGTTGGCAAACTCTTGACCCTGATGGATCATCAAAATGCCAGGAGTTGTAAAAAGAATTAACGCTGCAAGTTTTGCACTGGCCAATTCTATAGGAGAGAGTGGAAGAATTTCATCATTCTGATAGGAGAAAAAAGATCGAAGCTCCGGGCGATAAGCCAGCCTGATAGTATCAGCCAGTGTGTAACCATCGTGTGATTCAAGATAATTTACACTGTGTGCATTTCCATGGAACAGCCCATCCGCATAGCCTCTGACTGTACCTGATAACCAGTTTTGAAGTGAATCCATAGTACTTCCAGAGATCCAATTTGAAAAAATGAATCCATTTTCATGATAGGGATGGATTCCTTTGATTCCATTTCGGAATCGATCGTTCCATGAAGCCCATCCATGATCGGAAAATTCATGTGGGAGATAATTACCTCCCCACGGTTCCGCGATAAGCAAGATCTTTGGATTCAGTGCTTTGGCTGCACTTGATATCTCATCCCATAAAGTCTTATCAAGTAAACCCGCTAAATCAAATCGAAAGCCATCTACGTGATACTCAGTAATCCAGTGTAGAATGGAATCTAGAATAAGGCGTTTTGAAGCGGCAGATTCTGTATTAATTTCATTCCCGGTTCCGCTCCTGTTTAGCAAATTACCATAGTCATCATAACGCAAATAACAGTTTGCTAGATAACTATTTAGAATATTAATATCAAAAATACTTGAATGATTATAGACTACATCAAGAATAACACTGATCCCTTCTTGATGACAAGCGTTAATCAAGTGTTTCAAATCATCTGAAGCCTTACCATGATAACCTGGATAACCAGAGTCATGACCTGCATCGGATGCATAATAGGCTTCCGGTGCCAAGAAAAAGGAGGTCATATAGCCCCAGTGGTTCGTCTCCAGGCGATTCCATTCGTTGTAAAATCCTTCCGGAGTACGGATTTGATAAGGTGGTTCCTGTTGTGCAAAGGTAAATAGAGGCAAGAACTCGACAGCATTAACACCTAACTCTTTTATGTATTTTAGTCCACCCGATGAGTGTTCGTCAACCCATTTTGAGTAGATGCCTTTTTGAACCGAACCCGATAGAGCTACCATATCTTTGACGTGGCATTCGTAAATCACCAGGTCTCTGGGATCTGATGGAGAAGTCCAGTCCTGATCAGACCATTCAAAAGAGTCGGTCTTAAGCAAGGTCAAGGGATGCTGTTGATAAGAGGAATCTGTCGTTATGTGATGAGAAAATGGATCTGCATATAGATAAGCACCATCTATTCGATAACGGATCCAACAATTCTGCATGCATGAATCCGATTTAAGATACCAGACATCATTTTCATCCTTTTGAAGGGAAAATGAGGCCTTAGGATCAGATTCAATTGCAGTGTAAATCAGTACTTCTACAGATTCTGCAAATGGACAATATAATCTGAACTCAGTCGCATCTGGATGACATTGAACTCCAAAGAACGGATAACGTGTCCGATCTAATAAGATATCAGGTGAAGGATAAACTTTAGACTTGTCCGACATCCTTTTTGATAATCCTTCTATTTAACCAGACTTCCGGGAATTGCATCTGTGAAGACGGGCTTCAACGTTCCTTCAGGTTCTTCTGAAAAAAGGACCATTCCCTGGCTTTCAACACCCATCATTTTTCTAGGTTTGAGATTGGCTACGATGATAACCGTCTTCCCGATCAAGTCTTCGGGTTTCACTTGCTGAGCTACTCCTGAAAGAATTGTTCTTATTTCGAAACCGACATCCAAAGAAAGTTTTAGCAACTTGTCAGAACCTGTAACTGGTTCGGCAGAGAGCACTTTTGCCGCTCTGAGATCGACGGGTATAAATTGGTCGATACTAATTTCTTCGGAAAGTGGTTTCACTATCTCTTCATGACCCAATCCTGGTTGAATGGAGGATTCACTTCGAGTCGTATTCATGAGTTTGTTCAATTGTATCTGAATA
>JAURMN010000093.1 GCA_030830725.1 Balneolales bacterium
CGACTGTGATCTCATCGGTCACCATAAATGCAGAATAAAATCCTACCCCGAACTGACCAATCATATTGCCATCCAACGCCTGTTTATTTTTTTGCATCTCTTCAATAAAGGCGAGGGTTCCGGAACTAGCTATGGTTCCCAAACGCTCGCTTAAATCTGATTCGGTCATCCCGATCCCTGTATCTTCAATCTCAAATCGGTTTTTCTTTTCATCAAGGGTAATGGAGATTTTCAGCTCCGCTTTAGGAGACTGAATCTCTTCACCAGTTACCTGTTTAAATCTGGCTTTATTCAAAGCATCGGAAGAATTGGAAATAAGTTCTCTTAGAAAGACTTCCGGGTTTGTGTAGAGTGAGTGAATAATGAGATGAAGAAGCTGCTTCATCTCGGCTTTGAATTCGAATTGTTGTGCTTTTTTAGCCATCTCTGATGATTAAAATTGAAATGTTTTACAATGAAGGGGTGTGAAATTACTACTTTTCTAAAAAAATCGACAGGCTATTAGGATTAGATGAGGAACTTACCAGATTAAGCCGTTGGATTTTCAGCATTAGCTTCACTTTGAATTACAACGAAATCCAGGGAAATTTGCGATAATCGGGTTTTCTCTTTTCTACAAAAGCATTTCTACCCTCCTCAGCCTCTTCCGTCATATACGCGAGCCGAGTGGCTTCCCCGGCAAACACTTGCTGTCCCACCATTCCGTCATCAATCAGGTTAAAGGCAAATTTGATCATTCGGATCGCGGTCGGGCTTTTAGCCAGAATTTCACGAGCCCAGCGTACAGCAGTTTGCTCCAGCTCTGCATGATCCACAACCGCATTTACCATTCCCATCTCAAAAGCCTCTTCGGCGGAATATTCTCTCCCTAAAAAGAAGATCTCACGAGCTCGTTTTTGGCCAACTTGGCGTGCCAGAAGAGCGGATCCAAATCCACCATCAAAACTGGCTACATCTGCATCGGTTTGTTTAAATCGGGCGTGTTCGCGACTGGCCAAGGTTAGATCACAGACCACATGTAAACTGTGACCTCCGCCAGCCGCCCAACCAGGTACGATGCAGATGACGACTTTCGACATAAATCGAATAATCCGTTGAATATCAAGAACGTTGAGTCGTTGAACGCCATCTTCTCCCTGATAGCCTTTTGTGCCTCGAATTTTTTGATCTCCGCCAGAGCAAAAGGACCAAACTCCATCTTTTGCAGGTCCCTCTGCACTCAACAAGATCACCCCAATAGTGGCATCCTCTCGCGCATCAATTAAAGCTTCTTCCATTTCAGCCAGAGTTTTTGGACGGAATGCATTCCGAACATCGGGTCGATTGAATGCAATTCGGGCGATTCCATCGGTTTTACGATAGGTAATGTCCTCAAAGTTTTTGACCTCTGTCCAATTAGGCTTATTGTCCATTTGCGGATCATCCATTCTATATCTATTCATCATAATTGAGTATTTAATCTTGATATTGACCGCGTGATCTTAAAGAATAAATCGATTAATCTGTTCTGACCATACCTTCGGGTTGTCCTGCCAGCATCGGTGTCCAGCGTTTGGTATACACTGAAATGTGGCACAATCACTTAGTTCGGAAGTCTGATTAAAGAGTTTAACATATGGGATGTCTCGTTCTCCGGCCAGTAGCAGTAGAGGGATCTCTGTGTCCTGCATATCCTTTGCTGTTACCGCTTCGACCATGCCAGTTCCAAAACCTCTTAGGCATGAGGCATAACTTACTGGATCATGCTTGAATGGCACTCCTAAATTTTCCTCATGGTTTTCAAGAAAATCTGATTGTACCGTTGAAAACATCTCTTGTTGATTCCATCTTAAATGAAATTCGTTAAAATTCGTTTCGATTTCCTTAGCACGTTTGTTGTCCAACTCTAATCGCTCTTCTTTTTCATGATTTGACGACAAGCCAGGGTGTGCACTTTCTAAAATAAGGCCTTTAAATCGACGCTTTTGTTCGTCGTCTTGCCCGCGAAGCCATCGAAGAAGC
Organism: Balneolales bacterium; assembly: GCA_030830725.1. GTDB lineage: Bacteria > Bacteroidota > Rhodothermia > Balneolales > Balneolaceae > JAURMN01. Next base: position 2,002 of record JAURMN010000093.1, read on the forward strand.
TGCCAGCATAGTCTGCCTCCCATACTATACCCATGCACAAATACCTCATCGATCTTCAGCAAATCCAGCCAATGAACCAAATCCTCAATCTGTTTTTCCGGTCGAAATCGCTCTGGGTTATGACAGGCTTCTGACTCGCCATGCCCCGGGGCGTCGAGCGAAAGTACGCGAATTGCCGGGTCCAAATGAGTCAGAGCCGGTCTTAGTGTAGATCCGGAATGCATAAATCCATGAAGAGAGACAAGCCACACATGTTCAGAAGACTTAATTTGAGAAAAGTGACCTTTCTTTATCTGATTCTGATGAATCTTTCCGTACAGCCAGAGTCCGTTATTACGGATTTTCATAGACGTTTCGAATTCATTTCGGAGCTTGTGCCATGAGTCTCCGCTCTCTGAAATCCCACGGGTTCTAACGATGAGAATTGCTGAATCCATTGCGTTCTCTCTTGGTAAGATCGATCTGGATCGGTGATGAATTCATATACGTAGATTCCGGGAGTAGTCGGGAATTGCTCGTTCTTGAGTTCCTCCGCATTCAAAATCTTTTTGTACGCGACATGATAAGCACGGCAAAGTGTCTCAAATTCTACCCTCTGTGGTGTTTCGAAATACGTAACAAACGCATCTTTCTCGAAAGTTTTATACACAGGTAATTTCCTGAATATGGTCCCGCCACCATTTTGGATAACGCCAATAACCAAGGGAGCTGTTACTTGATCGCAAAGAGTCAGCCCCCCGGCATCATGCAGAAACGCAAGATCGCCAGTTAATAACGCGACTGGATGATTTCCGGCCAGTTGAACTCCCGCTGCGGTCGAGGTGATTCCATCAATTCCCGCAGCACCTCGATTTACAAAGATCGTGCGAGATGGCAGTATGGACTGCAAAAACGCATAATCTCTAGGAATCATCGAATTACTCAAGAAAAGGGGTATCTCGATTGGAAGCCAATTTGTAAACAACTGAATTGAGGTAAGATCCGTTTGGGAATCTTGAACATGGGAATGCGAATCAAGAGAACTTGCACCCTTAGGACGAGGAGTCAAAAGAGTCGAACGTTGTTCTTGGAGTACTTGTCTTTGTGCCAGAGCCCATGAAGGGGTCCAGTTTGGATCGGTTCCTGTAGAAATTTGCTTTACAAACTTGGAAACGGCCTCATGGGAAGAGGTGACCCATCTCAATGGTTCCCAGGAAACAGGATCTTGCCACGTAAATCGTGAGGTGATAAGTAGATGTGGAATTTCACTCCAATGATCAAGAAGCGTAATCAAGGCGGCACTGTAGGGAGTATCTCCAATCTGGATAATAAGATCCGGTGTGAACTCAGAAAAGGCTTCAGGAAACTTGGTAATCCATCCCGAAAGGAGATGTGCCATGGAGTCTGAGAACTCCGTAGAAAAGCAGGATCCCGGATCACTTAAAATCGGAATAAAGGGATAGGGTTCGTCTACGTTGTTTATCGCTCTGATCTCTTCAAATAACGCAGAGCCTACTCGAAAAAGAGGGTCAGAGGCATTAAGCGGACCTGCTATAAGGAGAGGTTTTCGCACCCTTTTTAGCAGGTCAGCTACCCGATCAGGCATTTCCACATCGAATCCATTTTTGCCTGAATCAAGTTGAGAGGCGGATGCCTTCTCTCGTTGGTAAAGCCCCAGGTATTGGGCTTTTTCCCACTGATTCAGAGCAGGTTCGAAGGGTTTATCGAATGCCACATTCAAATGACTGACACCTCTTTGCTGTATAGCTTCCTGAACAGCCTGTTTTCCGGCAAGGGATAGTCTCCGGAATGAGATAGTTTCGGAGACTGGGGTTCCACATTCATAAAAAAATACAACCCGATCACCATAGAGTTTTAATTGATCAATGGTTTGTGAACTACCTGTCTGACGAAGACTTGCAGGACGATCTGCGGTTAAGACCACCAGAGGAGTTCCAGAAGAGGCGGCTTCCTGAATTGCAGGGGCATAATTTAAAGCAGCTGTCCCAGATGTGCAGAGAAGTGCAGCCGGAGTCGATGAGTACTTTCCAAAGCCAAGAGCAGCGAAACCGGCAATTCGTTCATCCAGTATCACATGAGGTTGAAAACCTCCATGGGCCTCAATCGCAAGAATAAAAGAGGTAGAACGAGATCCAGGAGAGATGAACACATGTCTGACTCCTTCCTCATAGAGGGATGACAGCAAGGCAAAGGCCCAGGCAAAGGAGAGTCCTTCTTGAGCATTTTCTGAATTTAATAAATCGGTGTTTCGTAGCATATCCGAGCCAGTGGTTTAGAAAGAAAGCATACGGCTTATTCGGTGGCACCACTTTCCTGAAGCGCGATTCTTGCCGCAGAATAGAGAGACTCCAATTTTAAACAGGTCTCTTCCCATTCGAGATCAGGATCAGAGTGTTCTACAATTCCACATCCAGCGTAGAGATGTATATGCTCGGAATCCACAAAAGAGGAACGGATTGAAACCACAAAATCTGCATTACCTGAGTAATTAAACCAGCCCATTGTACCGGCATACCAACCTCTGTCCAGCTGCTCCAGTTCCGGGATAAAGGGGAGGGCCGATTTAACAGGATACCCTCCGACAGCCGGTGTAGGATGTAGATTTCCGAGAATCTGATGTACAGGAGCATTGAAGTCCACTGTGGCCCGAACAGGAGTATGCAAGTGCTGCACATTTTTTAACTTCCGAATTCCGGGTGTTGTAGGATATACTACATTGCTGCTAAAATCTTTCAAACTGTCAACGATTTCCTGAAGAACGATCTGATGTTCAAAGCGATCTTTTTGACTCTTAATCAAATCCGTGCTCAGTTGATTATCCTCGATTTCATGAGTTCCTCTTGGGGCGCTACCTGCAAGAGCATCTGTTTCGAGTTCAGATTGCCTAATTTTGAGGAGTCTCTCCGGAGATGCCCCCAGGAATAGTTTGCCCGATTCCATACGAACTGCAAAGATGGAACACTCTGGAAATTCATGTCGAAGGTGGTCTATCATGGGTATTGCGGAAAAATCCGCTCCAGATTCAAGTAATACTTCTCTGGCGAGAACAATTTTTTGAAATGCGCCCCCTTTTATTTTTTCAATAGCACGATCTACTCGCTGAATCCAACTCTTTTTGGTTTCCATAGATCGAAGCTCATCTATGCGTTGAGATGAAGTCATCGAAATGAGAGGAAGATCTGAATCCTCAGATTTCAGATTTATGCGTGAAGGGGGATCTTCAGATGATATTGGACCAGAAACCGTTTTACCCACGTCAACCCGATCCTCGGTCCAGCTTAACTCTTGTTGGACAAACGATTTCTCAAGTTGTTCTCGAAGACTCTTTTCGAAAGATAATTCTGAGTTTAATTCAAAAAGAAGGGTAACTGCACTTCGTGAATCCCTCTGCGTGAGAAGTACTTCTGGCAAAAAAAACTGAGAAGATCCAAATTCACGCCATTCCTTGGATACATTATAGGGTTCAAATGAGTACCCACCGCTTAGCAGGGGTATTTCATGCTCTTCGATCTCAGATAAATTCAGAGTTAAAACTTTCGGGCGGAAGCGCTCAAATAGTCTCGAAAGTTCTTCAAAACGGGATTCTCCTGTAGCTCTAAAGCGTTTGATTACCCCAATAGCCAAATGGGATTGATTGCGTTCAGGTATCTCCCAAAAGAATAAAGTTCCACGATCGGGCTGGTGTGTAAACCATTGCCAAGGGGATAACCCTTCTGCTGGTAGTGTTACGGCTAAATATGTTGAAGAAGGCTCTGATCGGATAGAAGAATGCTGATTGACAAAGTCAAAAATCTTTTGCTCCAAAGAAGCCAAATTACGACGAAGGAATTCTCGAGATGAATCGGATTGAGAAAACTGCATGTTACCACATTCAGCATTAAACTTGCCAGCTAATGCACTAAAATAAAAGGAAAAATAGCAATTTTCAATTTTTATTGAAAATTAAAACCTCTTATCGGGCGTCGTCTCTCTGGCCTGTTTCAAATGGATTTTGAATTCCAAGAGCTCTTAAATCGAGATCGGATAATTCGAATAAGTAATCCCACGCCAAGCGGCTCTCTCCTTGTTGATTGACCCAGTTAGGATGGCTCTGTTTGATTAATCCTACAATCCGTTTGGCACTTTGCTGTCGTTCTTCTTTAGAAGCAATACGAGGAAGGGCCTCGATCATAAGATCCAGATTGCGACCACAATCAAAGTCTTTGGGTTTCTTTACGGGAATAAACATTCGGTTATCAATCGTTTAAGATGGGGTTGATTACTACACACCTTGAAAGGTAAAGAATCAAGACTCGATTTTGAAGTGAATTTGATAAGGTTCTTTTAAAGTAAAGCACTACCTTGGCATTAATGTTCAATTCACTTTGAAGTCCTTACTATAGACGTACTTTATGAATCCAAACGAAAGAGATCCCATGAAAGGATCAGGCCAAACCGGAAATCAGTCTGAAACGCCAAAAAACTCCATCGAGATCGAACTTACCGATACCGAGGCGACAGGCAGTTATTCGAATCTTGTGATGATTACCCATTCGGCCTCTGAATTTGTACTCGACTTTATCAGTATGATGCCCGGTCGACCCAAAGCAAAAGTCGTTAAGCGGATGATTATAACCCCTGATCACGCCAAAAGACTCGCAGCAGCACTCTCAGAAAATGTTTCCCGCTACGAACATGAGCATGGGGAGATTAAGCAAAAAGATCGCCCGGAAATCCCACTCAATTATCGAGGTCCTATTCCAGAAGCTTGAGCCGTCTGGCGCTCATTAAGAGTACGGCGATTATAAAGAAAAATCCGTGGGGCAGAAAAGTGGCTACTGCCGGATGAAGTATCCCTTCCGCGCCGAAAGGTTCGGTGATTTTCATCAGCGTTAAATAGACAAAACTGATGACTAATCCAGAGGCAATCTGCACGCCTCGTCCGTGTCGCTGAGTACCCGTCGACAACGTGAAACCAATCATGCTTACAAGGATAATCGAAAGCGGATAGAAAACTCTTCCGTAAAATTGAACGACGGGCAGTTGTAAATCTCCGATGCCAAGTCGTTTAAGGGATTGCAAATAATGTACAGCCTCGGGATAGGTGAGTTGATACATATCGTTGCTTCGTCTCAACAAATCTTCAGGGAGGATAGAGAGGGTAGTGTCTACTAAATTTTCCTCGATAACCTGAAACGAGTTCTCGGAAAAAATTCGTTGTTCCACCTGACGCAATCTCCAAATGGAGAGACTGTCAATCCAGATCATCCGTGAGGCCTTGGTCCATTTAGTTAAGGATTCCTCATTAAACTCCATCAACTGCATCTGATATCCGTACTGATTGAGGGCATCATAAAAATTGATATTCAGAATCGATTGTTCGGATTCCTGTCTAAAGACCACACCAGACTCCAATCGCTCGGATTTTCCGGACAAATACTGCCTTTCAAAATCAAATCGTCTGAGGTTAGATTCCGGGATCAGAAAGGCATCTGCACTGCTTAAAAGAACTGCGCAGGTTACTCCGAAAAAAAGAAAGGGAGCCAACAACTTACGCTCTGGTACACCTGCGGCCCGGTAGGCGGTAAACTCCAATCGTTCACTCCATCTTCCTGCCAAAAACAGAGTACCGACAAAAATAGCTACAGGTAAAACTAAACGAATCATTTCCGGAATATAATTCAGGTAATAAACTCCAAGAATGAGGTTCAAGGGGGCTCCATTATCGGTAAAGTCATCACTATTCTCTGAAAAATCCATTAATACAAAAATCACTACCAATACACCCAGAAGCAGTAGCGTTGCCCCTGCCATTTTGATCAGGACGGATCTCCAGTAAATAAAGGGCTTGTCCATGAGGGGTGAAAAATCGGATTAAAGAGGATTTATATCGGGTTCGCGATCATCAGCGGGTAGTTCCATGACCGGTTACTTTCCGAGTGAAAAACGAATGAACCGGTTGGCGTACTTTCCATAATAGAATCAGAGCGGCTAGTAAATAGATAAGATTAATCCCCCACATTCCCCAGAAGGGTGAGATTATGAGTCGATCAGCGAGTTTTTCTCCCTGAATGACCCCCACAAAATAGAAGGTTAGCACTCCAGAGCTGATGACCGCAGCAAGACCTAAATTTCCTTTTCGGGTTAATAATCCAATTGGAGCCCCGATTAGCGCAAACAGGATACAAGCAAACGGAATTGAAAATTTCTTATGTATTTCAACCAGGAATGATGCCGCCCGTTCATCTTTTTGCTTCGCGTTGTTCAGGGTATTATCCAAGTCCATTCGGTATTGATCCAGATTAGAATTGATGCGATTTAGTGTCTGATTTTGAACAATTGGATTTTCAAACTCCTGTAAAGCCATCCAGCGACTTTCAAAAGGCTGCAGAGTGCTCCCTGACGTTCGAATAGCCCCATTTGAGGTCCAGATTCGGGGTGCCTTTGAGGTAATGATCGCATTTGAGCGTAAATAAAACCCGTTAAGTTCTGTCTCTTTTTGGGCTTGCAGAGAATCTGTTACGGCGATCATGATGGAGGAGCTCATCGTACGATCATTTTGGGAACGTTGATCCGGATTAGTTCTGGAAAAGGCGAGTTCGGACAGGTCAAATGTGATTCGATATCGGGTAAATTCACTTTGCTCTGTTCGAGCCGTGGTTATAGTTTGATCCGGTAAAAATCGAACGATGGATCCACGGTAGAGCATCAGGGTTAATAGATCGCCGGGTTCGGAGGTTAGGGTTCCTTTTTCGGCACGGATCACAGCCTGATATCGATCGACGTTTTCTTTTTGATAGAGGGTTATATCATAAAGGGTATCCGTTTCCGAATCGATGCGTTTAACTAAAAACGTGTAGCCGTTAATTCCGTCATAAAAAGCCCCCTCTTTTAAATCAAATCCTGGTTTTTTCATTCGAATATCGATGAACAAGGATCGTGCTTTTTGATTTGATGCAGGTAATACTAAATTGGAAAACAACATTAGTCCGACACTCAATAGGATGGTGACGGTTAATACAGGTGCAAGAAGTCTCCAGGGGTGAACTCCTGCAGCCCGCAGTGCTGTCCACTCATTCCATTCACTGAAACGACCAAAGGCAATCAACGTAGCGACCAAAACCGCCATTGGGATTGCCATTACAACCATATAAGCCAGATTGGTAAGAATAAGCTCAATGACAATCCCGAAAGGTAGTCCCTTACCAATTAATTTATCGACGTGCAGAATGAGAAACTGCATCAGCAGAATAAACATGATGGAAAAGAAACAGAATAAAAAAGGCCCAATATGCTTCAACAGGAGGTCCCTAAGTACCGGGTTGCTTTTAAGAGTCATAAGAAACCGTTATTATTCTGTAATGTAAAATATTCGGCTAAATCATGCCGTAATATAGTCATTTCAAACTCTCTTCGGAGGATGTGCTTATCGACGGATTGATACAATACGATTTGGAGTCATATGGACTTCGATACTCTTACTAATTTGCAGGTTTAATCAACCTCTCAAGGCTGTTTTAGGGCCTGTAAGTCAATAATCAATCGCGTGCGACGCACTGTACATGTCACTTTATGTAAAGGATGCCCCTTTGTCATGTTTTTGACAAGGGCAAAGGACTGGTGTTTTGCTGGAATCCTGACATTTCTTCTTGTGTTAGGAATTCCGCAACAAATTGTTGCCCAAGAAGTTCCTAATGAAGAGTTGATCGTATTTGATACACTCAGATCAGAACAAGTTGTCGACTCTGTTCTGATGGATTCCGTTATTGCCGATTCACTTTTGACGGATACAGTCTTCTTACCGGATCCGGATCTGCAAAAATGGTTTCCAATTCGACCACCGTCCTTGTTTTCTCTACAGCCACCTCCGGCCACTGCGCGACTCTATCAACTGGATTTACCGAATCTTACGTCTAAGATCACCCGACTTGAAGACGGACGATATCGAATCGAGTACTTCTTAAATGGCAAACCCTTCGGATTACCGGTAATCCTTACACTGGAAGAATATGCTCGATTTCGACTAGAACAAAATAAAAACAAGAACTGGAGAGATCTCTCAAAGGAAGTCGCTGCAAAAACACAGGTTAAAAGAGGATTACTTGATTTAAGTCTTACGATTCCAGGAGGCAGGGAATCGGGATTTACAACCATATTTGGTACTCCGGAAGTAAATCTTAGGGTAAATGGAGCAGCTACGATGAATATTGGGGCCTCGATCCAAAAATCAGCAGATCCCCAACTGCCACCCGATCAACAAACTCGGGTTGACCCAACATTTGATCAAAATTTACAGCTTAATATTCAAGGAAATATTGGCGATAAGTTGGCTATTCAAACCGATTGGGATACAGAACGACAATTTGATTTTCAAAATCGATTGCGCATCGCCTACTCTGGATATGAGGACGAGATCATTCAAAGTATTGAAATGGGGAATGTTTCTATGCAGACGGGCAACTCCTTGGTTCGCGGGGGTGGGTCACTATTCGGGATAAAGAGTATTGTAGAAATGGGTCCTTTAACGTTTACCTCGATTGTGTCACAGCAAAAAGGGGATTCTAATGTTGAAACTCTCTCAGGGGGATCCCAGGAACAGGTTATTCAGATCAGGCCGGCCTCTTATGAAGATGACCGTCACTTCTTTTTAGATTTTTATACCCGGCAAGAATTCGAACGCAGCCTTTCCAATCCTCAGCAATTATTTCAAATTCTGCAATTGGCTGATCTTAATGTGTGGATTTTGAGGGAGAATATCCAAACCGAAGAGGGCGCTCGACGAGCAGTTGCCTTGGTGGACTTGGGAGTTCGAATCGCTCCCGGTAACCGCTTTGCAGCACCTTCTAATGATGGGGATGTCTTCTCTGATGAACTTTTAAATGCCTATCGTGATCCAACTATTCCCGTTTCTGCTTCGGATCTAGGACTCAATAATCAGGCCGATTTTGAAACGGGGTTTTTCTCAAAGCTTGAGGAGGGAATCGATTACACCATCAATAGGGTGACAGGCTCTATTTCTATGCGGAGAGCCCTTGGTTCCAGAGAGGTTTTAGCTGTTTCCTTTTCCTATTTGAGTCCTACAAATGAACTCGTTCAAGTTGGGGATCTAAACCGAGGCGGATCGGATCGAATTTATCTAAAAATGATCCGTCCAAAGAATATTTCTACTGATAATGATGTATATGATTTGACGATGAGAAACATCTATTCGCTTGGGGTGAGTGGAATTCAATCGAGAGAAAATCTCGAGATTTCCATTCAGTTCACGGAGGGCAACGTGAGTAAAGATCGTCTGCCAGGTCGCACCTCCACCTTACTTCAGGATTTAGGATTGGACAGGGTAGATGAGCAAGGTGCTCGTAATCCGGATAATATCGTTGACTTTGGCACCGGAACCCTGGATTTAGCCGAAGGGAAGATCATGTTTCCTTACCTGGAGCCTTTTGGATCTCGTATTATCACACTTTTACAGGAAGTGGGTGCAAGCTCCGACGAGATAAACCGACTTGCGTATCGATCCCTTTACGATGATCGTATTTCTCAAGCTACACAGGATTCCCGTAATAACTTTTATCGCATTGACGGGCTGGTAAAAGGAGGTGTTCAGGATAGTTATTCGCTGGGTTTTGCATTGGTGGAAGGTTCAGTCAAAGTGATCGCTAATGGAGTTGAATTACAAGAAGGAGTGGATTATCAAGTGGATTATTCATTTGGGACGATTACCATTCTAAGCCCCCAATATACGGCTCCAGGTCAGGATCTTCGGATAGAATATGAAAACCAGGCATTTACTACGATTGAGCAAAAAACATTTACTGGTCTTCGGGCCGAGTATAATGTGGCACCCAATATTTTTATTGGTGGTACACTATTCCGCTACAATGAAAAACCACTGGATGATAAGATCCGTATCGGAGACGAGCCGATTAATAACACTGTAATTGGGTTGGATGCTAATGCCAGTTTTGATGTTCCTTTCTTAACCCGTGCTATTGACGCAGTTCCACTTATACAAACTAAAGAACCTTCAAGTTTCTCGGTAAGTGGAGAATTTGCGCAGTTACGTCCTGGCGTAGCCCAGACCCGTGCTACTTCTGCAGCGATAAAGCGAGGTGATTTAAATCGTGATGAAGAGGAGGGACTTTCATTTATCGATGATTTTGAGGGAAGTAACATTAAGATCAGTGTGATGAATGCTACAAGGTGGTATTTATCCGCTCCGCCGGCAGCGCTTCCCGGCTATCTCCCAGATTCCCAGTGGTTCACGCCGGGTGCTGATCTTGTCGCTAATCCGATCTCATCGCTCATCGCACGTCAAAATCGGGCTGATCTTCGATCAGAGTTTAGTTGGTATACGATTCCCCGAAATATCAGTACCATTTTGGGGAATGTCTCCTTCACACCAGAATCCCTACCGATTAGAGTCACGGATGTCTTTCCCGGAAAGGAGACACAAAACCCTCAGGAGGAGTTCATAACCACGTTAGACCTCTATTATGCCCCAACAGATCGAGGAATTTATGCCTTCCCAGATGATCTTACTCTCTATGATACAGAACCCGAGAGAACTTGGGGGGGGATGACCACCGTTCTGCCATCCGGTCAGGAAGATTTCACCAAAAATAATATTGAGTTTCTGGAATTTTGGGTACAGCCATTGCTTCCCGGTGGAGAAGATGTGCCTGCTGCTCAATTTTCAGATTTCGAGGGGACCCTTTACATCGATTTAGGAATCATGTCTGAAGATGTGGTACCGAATTCAAAACTCAACAGCGAAGATGGGTTGGCTACGTCCAAAGAGACTCTTCAACCTGATAGTTTTACTGAACCTCGATCCGTTGTCCCATCCATACCTCCCGCGCCACTGGGACAATTTTCCAATACCGATCGAGATATTGAAGATGTCGGATTGGATGGGGTTCCCAATACTGGCGGGGTCAATAATTTCAATGAATTCACCCTATTCAATGACTTTATTGAAATTGCGCGTCAGCAACTTGGGGAAGGTCATCGCTTGGTTCAGAAAATCCTTTCGGACCCTTCCAATGACGATTATGTCTATTATGGACAATCGGCAGTAAGCAGTTTACCTTTGCACGCACGATTCCATCGAATGTTGGGCCGTCCGGACGGGAATACCCCGATTAATCAGTCTGATAAACGTGCTGTTACCAATCGTCCGGACACAGAAGGGTTGATTAATCCCTCCATTATTGAACAAAATAATTCGTACTTCCAGTACGAAATTCGTCTTAATCCTGCAGATGAAATCAATCTTCAGCCCGGCATGAATCCTGAAAACTATATTGTCGACCGGGTGAACGGAACCAATCAGAATGATCGCTGGTATCTCGTTCGTATCCCCCTGACCGACTTTAAGCGAAAGTATGGCGACATCAATAGTTTTCAGAACATTTCCTACGTCCGGTTTTGGATGAGCGGATATAAAAAGCCCTTTACGATGCGCTTTGCTACGTTTGAGTTTGTTGGGAGTCAGTGGAGAAAAGCAGAGACAATTAATTTGGCTGCAGGTCCTGATACTGAGTTCAAAATCAGTTCGATCAATATCGAAGAAAACAGTAATCGTGAACCGATACCCTATCGCCAACCATTTGGGGGTATTCGCTCGGTGAATCGTGGATCTCAACTCCAGTCTCTTGCAAATGAGCAGTCCTTGGTGCTCAATGTGAATAATTTGGGACCCGAAGAGATATTGATGATCAAAAAGGTCATTCCAGGAGGAGTCAATCTATTAAACTACTCCAACATGCGAATGTTTGTGCATGGTGAGGGTTATTTCAAACGAGAGGATGTGGAGATCGTTCTGCGCTTTGGTTCGGATCTAGAGAACAACTACTACGAGTATAGACAGCCGGTTACACCTTCCGATCCCGACTACCCATTCCTTGGGTATAATCCGGATGAAGCGGGCCGATTAGAGGAGGAATCCGGCCAGGTATGGATTTATGAAGAGAATAATATGAATCTCGTACTCTCCGCGTTTAACGCTCTTAAACAGTTAAGAGATCAGTTGGGCGGACTTGAGCCCTCGGAAATCTATGAGAGAGAAGATCTTTTACTTGATGGTGCCCCAGGCGCGATATTAGCCATCAAGGGAAATCCATCGTTATCCAGAGTCAGTGAAATTGGCATAGGAGTCCGAAATCCCTACTCCATCGAAACCCCATCGAATAAAGGCGTTCCGATGCTACAGAATGCCCAATTTTGGTTTAATGAGTTGCGTGTATCTGGTTTTGATAATGAGAATGGGTGGGCTGCAACCATGAAAGCCAGTGCTAAACTTGCTGATTTTGGAACAATTAACGGTAATCTGACTCGCCAGACGAATGGATTTGGAGCACTGGATTCCCGTCTTGGGCAACGTCGTACGTCAGAACTAACGTCTTACGATCTCTCATCATCTGTTCGATTGGACAAATTCCTTCCGGCGCGATATGGCTGGAATATCCCCGTGGCCATTAGTGCTCGATCCTCTGTTACGACTCCCAAATATTTACCGGATCAGGGGGATATTCGATTTACTGATTATAAAGAAGCGATTCGTGCACGCGATGATATAGACCAAGCCCAGAAAGATGATTTAATACAAAATCGGTTGGAGTCAATTCAAACCACCAGTGAGGCGTTTTCGGTTAATTTGTCGAATCTCTCCAAATCGAACTCTAAATCAAAGATTGCTCAATTAACATTGGACAACACCAATTTAAATATCGCCTATAATACGAGTCAGAACAGTTCACCGGCTTTTGAATATCAGGATGTAGAAAACATTTCCGCTAAATTAGGGTACAGTCTTCGGTTCCGAGACGTGCGGATGGCCAAACCCTTTGCCGTTTTTAAAGACACCCCATTATTAGGTCGTATTTCTGGGTTCAGAGTTGGAATCATGCCTTCCGGCCTGAGTGCTAATTTGTCGAGTCAGCGTAATTATGGGGAAGCACGCAGAAGGGTTTTGGGCGGCGATTTCGAACAACTACCTCTACAGCAAACCCATGGTTTTAATTACAATACCTCTTTTAATTTTAGTTATACCTTTATTCCATCAATTACGACCAGTTTTCAATCCAGCAGTGTGTATGATCTAGGACAGATCAGCACAAGATCAGCCGGATTTTCGGGAGCAGATAGCGCAGCTTTTGTACGAATCCCAACAGCTGAGGTACTTAAAGGTATGGTCTCCGATACGCTTAAACCGAGAAGATCAAGTTATAGTGAGAGTTATAGTGCCAGCTGGCAACCCAGAATTTCCAGTATTAAACTTCTAGACTGGGTCACCTATTCAACACGCTATTCCGGTGGGTATCAGTGGCAAAATAGTCCAGAAGGATCAGGTCTGGGCGCACAAATAGGAAATTCGTATCGCCTGGATCATACCCTTCGACTCAATACGGAAGGACTGTTCAAAAAAGTGAGTCTTTATAAGAATTTGGTAGAAGCGGATAAGGAAGATGAAAGAAATCGAGAGAATTTAAAAAAACAGAGAGAATCACGTAAAGAAAAGCAAAAAGAAGAGCAAAAAGCCCAAAAAGAGGCTGAAAAGCAACGAGAAGAAGAGCAAAAACGTCTACGTGAAGAGGCTAAACTTCAAGAAAAACGAGTCGATTCACTGAATATAACCTTGATTGACTCAATCGATGTAGACACTCTGGCTACGCTTCCCATAAATTCTCTTGAAGCGAAAATAGATTCGTTAGATTCGCTTAATCAAAGTGAGGAGAAGGAAATCACTTCATCGGGCTGGTTTAAACTTGAACGAGATTCTCTTCGTGTCCCGATTATGGATCATGTTCTGTTTTATGGGCGCAAAATCGTTCTCATGCCACTTTCCTTACGTTCAATAGACGTGAATTACTCACAAAACCGAACAGGGGCTCAAGCAGGCTATCTGGGCTCACCTCAGGCAGTCCAAGCTATCTTCGGAGAGACGTCACCTCCCTTTCTATATCGTATTGGAGTATCCGATAAATTAGGTTCCATGGATTTTATAAATAATCTTGGAGGTGAAACATCCCTTCAGTTACCGGCCCAAAATTCTGTTCAGAATAATCTTACCCTTGGAACATCACTCAGTCCATTGAAGAATATCTCAGTGGATTTAAGTTGGAGTGCTCAGTGGGATGACCGAATTTCGGAGACCACTACTCTTGGTATTGACAATAGTCGCTCCCTTGTTCAAACCTCATCGGGGACAGTCACGTCAAGTATTTGGGCCTTTGGATCTGGCTATGAGTCATTTTTTAGATCCCAACTTCAGGAAGCCTTCGATGATTTTTCGCTACAAGATGGAACAATAATCGATCGAAATGGCAACGGCTTTGTCGCGTTAACGCCATCCTCGCTGGAGCGTGATTTCCGCTCTGCCTATCTGTTTGGAGCCGATAAAGGCTATGGCAAAAAAGGATTTATCCCACTTCCATTGCCTCAATGGAGAATCAATTGGACCGGTGTCGAGAAGTTTATCCCTTTTGTGGGTAATTATATGCAAAGAGCCAGTATTTCACACGCCTATCAAGCTCGATATCGCTTGGGCTGGGCGTTTAATAATGATGCCGGGAACCTGATTAATCAATCCCTCGGATCGTATAGTCTTCAGTATCTAAGAGAAGAATTTGATCCTAATTCTATCAATATTGAGCAGCGTTTTTCGCCTTTGCTCCAATTATCGGTCTCATGGGATGGAGCTCTCAGAACAACGTTAGGGGTGGAGTCCTCCAAACTTACCTCACTTGCAATGTCCAATTCTCAAGTTACGGAGCGTAAGTCTAAAGGTGTTAAAGCCTCTGTAGGATACTCCTTCAAACAATTCAAACTGCCGTTCTTCCGTCGTCAGACAAACACAATTGACATCACATTAAACGGAGCTTATTTGGAGGATGTCGAACAGCGCTATCAATTGGGTGAGGATTTGGCACAGGTATTTTCTAAGGACGTGACCAACATCCTTCAGGATCCTTCACTTTACAATTATCTAGTTATTCCACCCACAGGGCAGGCCCGGATTAATGGAAATCTTGTGATTGGATATCGATTTTCGAGTACTCTTCAGGCGAATGCGGAATACGCCTACAGCAAGATCATCCCCAAGTCATCGCGTACCTTCGAGCGAACCACACATGATATTCGAGTGAATATTCGGATAAACATCCGATCAAATTGAGGATTTTCGTCTCAAGTTGAGTAACGCCACCAGGGTAAGAATAAAAGAACCCCAGCCAACCCAATTTCCGGCACGTGCATAAAAAGTAGCCTTCGTTTCGATAGGAAGCTGAATCCGCAAGACATCTTCAGTAGCATACTCAGTTTGGGTCAAAACCGAGCCATTGGGAAGGATAACCCCCGAGATTCCATTGTTGGCACTGCGTAGCACTGGTCTGTGAAATTCGATAGCTCGGAGTTTTGCAAATTCAAAATGCTGGGTGTGTCCACTCGTGTCCCCCCACCACCCGTCATTCGTAATAATGGTCAGAACGGAAGCGCCTTGAAGCACAAATTGGCGAACCCAATCGGGATATACAGAGTCATAACAAATCAAGGGTGCTGTTATTGAACCGGTTTTAATTTGGAAAATTGTCGCCTCTCTTCCTTTGCCATATCCTTGTAGTGAAGCCCAGTCTAATCTGGAAAGAAATGGTGTCTGGCTCAATACCTCCACATAAGGCACTCTCTCTACAATGGGAACTAAATTGGCTTTTTTATAAATGCCAGGTGAAGAACCCGTATCAATTGAATAGCCATTTCCAAAATGAAGAGCGGCATTGTAGATATTATAGGAAGTTCCATCGTCGCTTTGGCGCTTTAGAAGAGGAGTTTCTGGGATCTCAACCAATGTTGAAAGAGAATCAAGGGTTTTCAGATCGAGGTAGGTTTCAACTAGCATGGCCCCGGTAATCAGCTCCGCACCCCATCTATGACTCAATTCCTTGAGACGTAATAGAGTAGCAGAACCCAATTGTACCGCACCGTCTATTGCGTTTTCAGGCCATAGAATCAAGTCTGTCTCCTGGGTAATCGCAGATTCTGTTAGTTCGGTAAGGTGATCGATCAGACGATCCAATGATCCATATCCACCATAAGGAAGCAGTGAATTTTGGTCAGGTTGAACGATGATGACTTCTATTTGGTCTTCCTGTTTTTCGTCTATAGAAAAGTAGTTCCAAACTCCTGAAAATGAACCGAAGGGTAGAAGAATTAACAGGCAACCTCCAACAATAGCAGGCTTCACATCGGGAAATTTTTGGAAGCCTAATCCCAACAACGTTGAGACACTGATGACCCAGAAGGATATTCCTAAATGTCCGGTCATCGATATCCATTGGATCAATCCTGGCCAGACAGACCAGGCATTGCCTAGCGTAAGCCAGGGCCACGAAAGTTGCCATTGGTGATGGAAAAATTCAAAGGCCGTCCAAATCCCGGCAATCGAAAGCGCATGATACCAGGAAAGACGTTTTGAATCCTGAATTTTCCAGATCAGTGTTAGGGGGATTAGCATCAGGAATGAATTTGCAATAATGGCGGCTAATCCGCCTGCCAAGGTAGCCATCATCAGCCAGTAAGTCGCAAACAGATTCCAGACCAATACATAGAGTAGGCCATATCGAATTCGTGATTCTTTAATTGAATCGGCTTGACCCAGCCAAAGGAGTAGTATCCAACCCGGAATCTGTAATATGGGCAGATTGAAAGGAGGGAAGGAAGCACCCATCAGCAGCCCGCCTGTTATAGCCATCAGCCACGGAAACAGTATGGATTTTTTCATGATTCCTTGTAGTCTTTGGGTGCGATAACCACGGCAATTTCGCCTTTTATAGTCTCTTTGGAATCGAGTTTCTGTTTTACCTGCCGTACAGTTCCGCGGAGATGTTCTTCGAAGAGTTTGGTCATTTCACGACTCACACAAATCATTCGATTTTCTTCGCCCATTTCATGCAGTTCCGACATTAGTTTTTTGACCCTGTGAGGACTTTCATACAAAACGGTGGTCATCGATCTCTGTTTTATCTCATCCAGTCTTGTTTTACGTCCCTTTTTATGGGGTAGAAAGCCTTCAAATACATAGCGATCGGATGGAAGACCACTGGCTACGAGAGCGGTTGAGCAGGCATCAGGTCCTGGGATAACGACTATCTTGTGTACCGGAACATCATGAGTTTCATACACTTGATTCTCTTGGTACACCGCTCTGGTAATCAGAAACCCGGGATCTGAAATCCCTGGCATTCCGGCATCGGTCACTACGGCTATGGTTTCTCCCGAATTAAGCCACTGTAAAACGAGTGAAATTTTCTGATGTTCGTTGTGTTGGTGAAGTGAAAAAAGAGGTTTTTCAATGGAAAAATGCTTTAAAAGTGTCCCTGTTGTACGAGTATCCTCGCATCCGATTCGATCGGCGGAATCGAGTGACTCGACAGCTCGAGGAGAAAAATCTTTCAGATTACCGATGGGTGTTGCGACAAGTAATAAGGTTCCCAAAAAGGCCTCAATGATGATGGTTATCAGTCTTGCAGAACAAAATACTCTAAATGACCTGCTTTTTTGAAAATATAACCCCAAATCAGTGACCAAAAAATGTTAGTTTATGTGCTACTTGATTAACGAATTGCAAACATGAATCATTTTAAACCATCAGGCATACATCACCTTACTATCCGCGTGAACCGGATTGCAGACGCTGAGGATTTTTACGGTCGTATTCTGGGATTTGAGCTTGTTAGAAAACTGGGTAAAAGTATGGCCGTTTTCAGAATAGGAGAGCAGGACACACTTGTCCTTGTAGAAGCCGAAACAAGTTATGATCGGGATTCTCGTGATTTCAGAGTAGATCATTTTGGGTTCAATCTTGCCTCCAAGCAGCAGGTTGATGAGCTTGCGGAGCATTTTAAGAAACACGAAGTCACGATTTTAAGCGGTCCTGCGAATCGCAAAGAAGGTCGATTTGTGTTTATTTCTGATCCAGACGGGAATATGATCGAATTCTTTCACGAAGAGGGGTATGCTACCAAGCCGAAATAATCGGTCATCCTATCACCCGACTACGATTTTAACCCATTTTAGCATTCCTATTTACGCCACATTGCCAGTTTCAAAAGTTTTGAAACTGCGACATTGTCACAATCCAAGTTTCCTGCTGGAAATGGCATATTTTTTGCTCATTCAAGCGAAACGAATGTAAACCTTAGACAGATAACGAAGAAAATGAATCCATCTACCCCTGAACCTGAACATTCAGAGACTCATGATGAGAATTTCGACACAATACATGACCGAGAATCACAGTCTGAAATGGACACAACGGAATTGAATGATACTCAGGACATCGAATCTAATCAATCTGAGGATCGAGAAGAGGATTTTGATCTAAATACAGAACAACGATTACAGGCCGAGATTGTAGAACTGCGTGAGAAGGTTCTTCGAAAATCTGCTGAAATGGAAAATATGCGGAAACGCATACAGAGAGATCGGGTGCAACTCTTTGATCAATCCAAAGCTGCTGCTCTTGAAGCATTCCTGCCCGTAAATGATGATTTACAGCGTACGCTGGATGCGTTGAAAACATCTAATCCTGATCCGGCCTTCTTGGAAGGAATTCAGCTTGTAGCGGATAAATTTTCGTCTGTTTTGGAGTCTTTTGGTGTGGAAAAAATATCGGAGACTTATGTTCCCTTTGATATCAACATTCATGAGGCATTGCTTCGCCAGCCAGCTCCCAATTCGGATATCGACTCAGATACGGTACTCCAGGTGCTTGAAAACGGTTATCGAATTGGGGAAAAAGTATTACGCCATGCCAAAGTCATTGTTAGTGAATAAGGTATGGAGCCCAAAGAACGCATGGTGAAAACCTTGACGCCATGATCCTACCCACTTAAGACCCATTAACAAACGAATCTGCGAAACCTGTTCTACCATGAGCAAAAGAGACTATTATGACGTGTTGGGAGTATCGAGAGACGCCTCGGAGAATGATCTAAAAAAGGCGTATCGAAAACTCGCTATGCAGTTTCATCCCGACCGAAACAAAGGTGACGAAGAGGCAGCCAAAAAATTTAAAGAAGCCTCGGAAGCCTACGAAGTGCTGCGAGACCCACAGAAAAGACAACGATATGATCAATTTGGTCATGCCGGAGCTCAGGGAGGTTTTGGTGGGTCCGATTTTGATAATGTCTCTTTTGACGACATATTCAGCCGTTTCAGCGACATTTTTGGGGGAGATATATTTGGATCTGACCCATTTGGAGGGAGAGGAGGTGGTCGCAGACGTCGCTCTTCGGGTCAGCCTGGTTCAGATCTTAAACTTAAGATTTCCTTGTCACTGGAGGAGATTGCGACCGGCGCCGAAAAAACGCTAAAGGTAAAAAAGCAGGTCACTTGTAAGAGCTGTAAGGGTACCGGAGCCAAAACAGAATCGGATTATCAAACCTGTTCCACATGCGACGGCCATGGAGAGGTTCGTCAAGTTTCCAGAACCATGTTCGGACAATTTGTCAATGTGCAAACATGTCCTACTTGTCAGGGAGAAGGGCGAATCATAGTTAATAAATGCGCCAGTTGCGGAGGAGAAGGCCGTGTCAAAGGTGAAGAAACAGTTAAAGTTCGTATTCCTTCCGGCGTCAGTAACGGAAATTATATAACCCTTCGCGGACAAGGGAATTCCGGAATCCGTGGAGGGGAAGCCGGAGATCTGGTTATTCTGATCGAAGAGATCGAGCATGAGCATTTTGAGCGTGACGGAAACCATATCACCTACGATTTACTTCTTTCGATTCCAGATGCCATACTCGGCGCCGAAATAGAGGTACCAACATTAAAAGGCAAAGCCAAAATCAAAATCGAACCGGGTACTCAACCCGGAAAGCTGCTTCGAATGCGTGAACGAGGCATCGAAGGCCTAAATGGAACGGGGAAAGGAGATCAAATTATCCGGGTAAACGTATATATGCCTTCTAAACTCACAGATTCAGAGAAAAAGATAGTCCAAGGATTAGCGGACTCTCCTAGCTTTACCCCAGATCAGGAATCGGATAAAGAGAAAGGATTTTTCTCGAAGATTATGGATGTGTTTCAGTAATAGAATCCACGTTAGCTTATAGCTTTAAAAAGGCTGTCTTTTTCATAGATTCATCCGCCATTTTCTGATGATAATCGGATAGTTTTTTTGCAATCGATTCATCGTGAATGGACACTATCCGTAAGGCCAAGAGTGCTGCATTTTTTGCTTTCCCAATCCCTACCGTCGCAACCGGAATTCCATTTGGCATTTGAACAATCGAATAAAGAGAATCCAATCCTCCAAGATCTTTGGTGGGAATTGGTACCCCGATCACGGGTAAGGTGGTATGACTGGCAAGCATTCCAGGGAGGTGAGCCGCGCCTCCGGCACCTGCAATGATCACATGAAAGCCTTTGTTGCGAGCCTCTTTACCAAAAGAAGCCATTAGATCGGGGGTTCTGTGGGCGGATACCACATTGGACATCCAAGTGACTCCAAACTCATTCAGAACTTCCGCAGCCTCTTTCATCACAGGCCAGTCACTGTCACTTCCCATTACAATACCTATCATCGCTTTTTCCATTTGAGGGTTTGGATTACATAATTGAGTTTAGATCTCGATTTGATTTGCCAGAGATAGTGCACGATGGTACAACTCCTCAACCCTTTCAGAGGCATCGTGGCTCAATAGAGTCAAGTGGCCCATCTTTCGGCCTATTCTGCTGGATTTCTTTCCATATAAATGCAAATGTGCATCTTTATACTGCATCGAGTCAAGGGCATATTCGGTAAGTGTCTCCCGATTGTGAACCCCCAACAAATTAATCATTACCGCCGACGGCACTCTTAATGAAGCGGAACCCAAGGGCAAGCCTGCGACGGCACGTATATGGTTTTCAAATTGAGAAGTAATACAGGCCTCAATAGTGTAATGCCCGGAATTATGAGGTCTTGGTGCCGATTCATTGAGTAATAATTGGCCATCTTTCGTTAGAAAAAATTCAAAGGCAAACAGGCCAACCCCATGGATCACCTCCATGGCCTTAAGAGCAAGATCTTGCGCTTTTTGTTGAATGGAAACGTCTATCGGAGCAGGGCACAAGACCGCCGTGCAGATTTGATTCGTCTGAATTGTTTCACAACAAGGATAAACCTCGCTACCGGTGGAATTACGGGCTACCTGAACCGCAAGTTCTCGCTCAAATTCTATAAACGCTTCTGCCAAAATTTCGTGACCATTATCCCCGCCAAGCGATTTAAAAGCCTTCAATGCCTCAGCATAATTGTTAACGACGCGATTTCCATATCCGTCATATCCGCCTTTGGAGGATTTAAGTAAAAAAGGCCACCCATAGGTCTCGCCAAACCAAGTAAAATCCTCTATTGCTGAAACAACCTTAAACGGAACGACCGGTATACCGTGATCTTGAAAAGTCTCTTTTTCAATCCGTTTGTTTTCAATGGATGCAAACGTATCCGCTCCTGGGAAGAGGGGTTTGCCTGAGCGTTCAACCACCTCTCGAAGTACTTCGGAGTCGATAAACTCATTTTCTAATGTGAGTACGTCGCATAATGAGGCAAACTTAACCATCGCTTCAACATCATGAAATGAGCCGGTGCAATTTAATGGGGTCATCCATTGTAAGGGTTCGTCCATGGTTCGATCTGAATAAGAGGCAACTCTAAATCCATATCGAAACGCCTCAAGAGCAGACATCCTTGCCAGCTGTCCAGCACCTAAAATTCCGATCGTAAAAGTCGATCGCAGTGTGTTGGAATGCGCATCGGAATAGGAAGTAGAAGACATAAAAACGGAAGTATCGTTATTAGCTGTCTGAGGGGGCTGGTGGATCGTCTCTGAGCTTACTGAAAACCTAAGATCGATTTTGTCCGGCAGTGTTCCAATATACGAATCATATAAAAGTTCCTTACTTTATGTTTTTGTATCGAAAGGGACTCATTTATCATGAATTTTGATCAGAAATACCATCAGTTTACACAGCGATTTGAGGAGCTCAATCAACAGCTGTCTGATCCGGCCATTTTTCAAAAACCTCAACTCTATGCAGAGCTGACCAAAGAGCACAATCAACTCAAAGACTTGGTGAAACGTTTTGGGGATTGGCATCGAATCAACCGCCAACTTAAAGAAAATGAGGAGATCATCCAGCTCAATGAGGATCCAGAGCTTACGGAAATGGCTCGGGATGAAAATAAAACGCTGAAGCCTCAACTCGAGATGATGGAACAAGAGTTGAAAATTTACCTGATCCCCCGCGATCCGGAAGATTCCAAAAATTGCATTGTGGAAATCCGTGCCGGTACGGGAGGGGATGAGGCTGCCATTTTTGCTGGAGATCTCTACGAAATGTACCGACGCTATGCCGATTCCATGGGGTGGAAGCAGAGTATTTTATCTTTGCATTACTCTGAAAAAGGGGGATTCAAAGAAATTATCTTGGAACTTGAAGGAACCGACGTTTTTGGACAGATGAAGTATGAAAGCGGAGTTCATAGGGTACAACGTGTTCCTGAAACCGAATCGCAAGGGAGAGTGCATACATCCGCGGCAACCGTAGCGGTGTTACCTGAAGCAGAGGAAGTGGATGTGCAGATCGATCCTTCTGATCTGCGAATCGATACATTCAGATCCAGTGGGGCCGGGGGACAGCACGTAAACA
>JAURMN010000094.1 GCA_030830725.1 Balneolales bacterium
GCGGAATCATATTGAGCAATGGTAGACGCAGATCGTATGGCATAACTGGAGTGGAAATGATGGTCATTGATCTCTCTGTCCGCACCATATCCGGAGGGATAACCGGTGAGGACGTCCCACGTTTCGTTATAAAAATATTCTTGGGCTCCACCCGCGCTCAGCCAATCCTCAAGACGGGTTTTTAGTTTGGCTAATAGCAGATCTCGTTCTGCAAAAGCACCCAGCTGATCTGCAATGTGAATCACTTCGGTGAATCGACCCATGGCTTTGCCGTTTTCATAAGATGGACCTGTCCCAAGTGACTCACGCGAAACCTGTTTTACAAGCTCAAGAAGAGATTCCCTGTTGTATTCCCCCAAATCTGGGAGAGTGGGCAGTATCCCCGAAAATTTCAATTGTGTAGAAAACTCATTGCCCTCATACAACTTCATGACACCTCGTGGCGACATGTACGTAAACTCTGTGATCGGCTCTCGAACACGTAACCATAAGTGTCGATAAAGGGCGGAAAGTGTTTCATTCACGGTTCCTTCGCTTGCTTCCATCAGCTCGGTTTCGTAGGTGTATCTTGTTGTCAAAAGAGAAGAAGCCTGATCATACTCCCAACTTACCTCGCTGTTTTGAACAAAGGCATACGCATGCTTTCGGAAGTACTCGAGAGTGCTTTGCTTGTTATCTGGCAATAATGCGACAGAGAGATAATCTTTGCCATTTAGCGTGGAGAGTTGTGAGGATGTTCCCGTCCATTCGGACCCTGATG
Source organism: Balneolales bacterium (assembly GCA_030830725.1). Lineage (GTDB taxonomy): Bacteria > Bacteroidota > Rhodothermia > Balneolales > Balneolaceae > JAURMN01. The sequence continues at coordinate 761 of JAURMN010000094.1, forward strand.
GGGCAAATACCCCGTAATGTCTTCCCGAAACGGTTACCCCGAGAACTCCGTCAGAGTTATACCAGATGGAAGGAGTCGATGCAAAATTTAGGACGGCATTTCCACCGGAAATTCGGAAATAAACAAAAGCCAACCCATGGCCGAGAGTCGCCCGTAGTTGTCGGGTGCCATCTTCCCAACGTGCCGTTACCGTCCAATCTCCATAGGATTCCGTGAGAGTGGTCGAGGTACTCAGCCCCTCAACACCCACGGTGAGTTGGTGAGCAAAAGGGAAAAGATAATCATTCGCCGCAAAAACGTGAGACGGTGTATAGCCAAGTTGAAGCCCTGTTCCCGTCGCTTTGAGGGTCAACGGGTGAGCAAACATGACACTGGTGTGCGGGTCATCAAAGTAGGGGTAGATCAAACTACTCCAAAAGTCATTTGTCTGTATTGGTTGCGAAAATGAGGACGTAATCTTTGGAAAGGCATTTTGACCATTCGCTTTTTTAGGACCAACTGCACCGTTAGGCAGTCTGGTGGAATAACTGCCGGTACCGACAGAAACAGACTGTGCCTGCAGTTGGACTGCGAAGAGTGAGACAAGCAGACAAAGAATCGAAACCTTTAAGGAAATAAAAAAGAAATAGGGTTGTGCGAATAGAGTTTTAGACGCATGCATCTTAATGATTACCTGAGTGATTTCTTGTTATGTAGGAAAAGCCTCTCAGGATAAACGGATGATGAAGTAATGTGCACCAGTATCCGGTGGAAACTCAATTAAAGGATAGGGTATTGTGCATTCTTCTGCAAATAAGAGTTTCAGAGGATTGAACTTACCGAGAAGATGAACTGCACTTGATTAGGCGTTGAACCCTGATGTAAAAAAAGCCCCATGGAGGTACCATGAGGCTTTGGGATCATATGAGCGGGAAACGGGACTTGAACCCGCGACCCCAACCTTGGCAAGGTTGTGCTCTACCACTGAGCTATTCCCGCTTAAGAAACCTTCGAAGAACCTCGCAATGGATTCAGAAGAGAATCGATAAGTGGCTCTGAAAGGACTACAAATATACAGTGATCTGTCGGATTCCTCCAAACAAAATTTTGGTATAACTCGCCTATTTTGAAAATCTCCGGATCGTTTCTTCGCGCTTCGGTCCCGTAGACACAAAGGTAAACCAGATGCCAAGTTGCTCTTCAATCCAGTTTACATAGGTCTGAGCGGACTCCGGTAATTCATCCCATTGTGTTACGTTTCGAGTCGTCTGACCTTTCCATCCGGTAAATTCCTGATAGAGTGGCTCTACCCTGCTCAAATCATCAGCCCGTAATGGCACAAAATCGATCTCTTTACCATCCAGACGATACGCTGTACAAACTTTGATCGTTTCAAATCCGTCCAGAACATCCAACTTTGTCAGGGCGAGCTCATTCATTCCGTTGAGTTCCACCGCGTAGCGAAGAGCTACCAAATCGAGCCATCCACATCGACGCGGACGCCCTGTTGTGGCTCCAAATTCATGTCCGGCCTTTCGTAGCGCCTCACCCGTCTCATTATCCTCTTCTGATGGAAACGGACCATTCCCTACTCGCGTGCAATACGCCTTGGTAATTCCCATAACGTGAGTCAACGCCGTTGGCGGCACCCCGCTCCCCGTACAAGCACCGCCTGATGTCGGAGAGGAAGAGGTCACAAAGGGATACGTGCCATGATCTACGTCGAGCATGCTACCTTGCGCTCCTTCTAATAACATGGATTCCTGACGGCGCAACGCTTTGTGAAGAAAATGTGTGGTATTACGTATGTAAGGTTTAATGGCTTCGACGGCGTCCTCTACCTGCGCAATGATCGCCTCCGGATCAAGCCGTTCTGATTGATAAAGCGTCTCGAGCGATGGGTTCATTTCGTCTACCACCTCGCGAATTTTCGCCTTGGTAAACTCTGGGTAAAGTAAATCACCCATGCGTAATCCTACTCTGGACACTTTACTCACATAAGCCGGACCAATCCCTCGTCCGGTAGTTCCAATAGCGTATTTTCCGCGTTGAGTTTCCTTGACCTTGTCCAGGACTTTGTGGTAGGGGAGGATTACGTGCGCAGCATCGCTGATAAAGAGACGGTCTTTGACCTCTACACCCATGGCCTCGACGGTTTTGATCTCTTCCTGTAGGGCAATTGGATCCACGACCACGCCATTTCCGATGATACAGGTTCCGGAGCTGCTAAAAATTCCGGAAGGAATCAGGTGCAAGACGACTTCTTTATCATCGAATTTAAGGGTGTGACCAGCATTTGCGCCTCCCTGATATCGAATGACGTGCTGTGCTTCTTTGGCCAGCACATCCACAATTTTACCTTTCCCTTCATCGCCCCACTGGGCGCCAACGATTACGCGAATGGACATAAACGATCCGAGGTAATGAGGTTAGAGGGGCGAAAGTGCAGAAGGCGGTTCTGGAAATGCTCAATCAGGAGTTATACGATTCTACAGCTTCGCCCACGGATTTATAATGTGAAAACACCGTAATCAACTTTGTGACGATCAACAGGCTTTCAATTTTGTCAGTAGCATTGGCAATTTTCAGATCTCCGCCGGCTTTACGCATGGTCGTGAGGGCGCCAATCAGCATTCCCAGACCAGAGGAGTTCATAAATTTTACCTTTGCCAGGTCAACGACTACATTTTTTTGATCTTTTGAGATCAGATCGTGCAGGGTTTCGTTCAGGGATACCGCATCAGGTCC
>JAURMN010000095.1 GCA_030830725.1 Balneolales bacterium
AAACCTGTAACCACTCCGTTAACTTCGCTCGGAAAGCCATCCCTGAGCCGATCGGTTCTACTGGATGAAGTGAAGGATCAGGTGGACTAGAATATAGATTCTGCCTCCCTTAGCGGTGAGGGCAAAGAGGATACGGAGCCAAATCATCCGAAGGACCCTGTTTCTGAATCGCCTGCAGTTTTAAAGCCACTTTCCCTTGAACTTCTTGAAGGAATTTGGCCGTCTTTCATGCAGGCATTACAGGAAAAAGCTCCTAAATTTTTGGTTCTTCAAATGGAAAGAGTGCTTTTAAAAGCACTGGATAAGCAGATCTTAATTGTCGCGGTAGATAACGAGTTTGGCAGCCGTATGGTGGACGAATACGGCTCGTTATTTTCAGACCTTCTCAAAGAATTGACCGGTAACAGAATACGGATCAAGTCCGTTATTGAACAATCCTCCAGACCCAAAACTCAACAGAATGACCCCTATCAGGCGTTTATGGAGGCTCAAAAACAGGATCCGATTCTTCGCCAGATTGTCGAAAAATTTGGAGCCGAATTACAGTACAATTAATCCAGCATAATCACGAGACCGTAATGAAAGACTTTAACATGGCCAACTTGTTTGGCAAATTCACCGAGATGCAAGAAAAAATGCAACAGGCACAGGAGTCTTTGAAAGAGCTTATCGTGGAGGCAGAATCGGGCGGCGGAATGGTGCAGGTAAAGGCGAATGCAGCCAAAGAGCTTCTTAAGATTACCGTAGATCGTGATGCCGTAGACCCCAACGATCTGGAGCTGACTGAAGATCTGATTGTTGCCGCCGTGAACAAAGCGCTGGCTAAGGCGGATGAAGCTGCTAGAGAACGGATGCAACAGGTCTCAAAAGACTTATTACCAGGAGGCGGACTCCCAGGGTTTGACCTCAGCAAATTCGGTCTTTAATCATTTTTGTATTACAACAGGCTTATCGCAAAAGTCACACATCCCAATAGTCGCATCCTATAAGGCCCATCATGAAAGTCACATCCGAATCACTGGAACGGACCATCGAAGAGTTGGCGAAGTTGCCCGGCACAGGAAGAAAGTCTGCCCAGCGAATTGCGATGTATCTGCTCAAACAACCTGATGATTCCGTTTATCGGTTGGCCGAAACGCTTCAAAATCTGAAGCGATCCGTCAAGACATGTTGTATTTGCAGGACCTTCAGTGATGAGGATCCTTGTGCAATTTGTGAGAATCCAAAACGACAAAATGGGCAGATCTGTGTCGTGGAGGAATTCCAAGACATGTATTTCATCGAACGCACCGACGAGTTTCGGGGGAGATATCACGTTCTGGGAGGAGTTCTTTCCCCCATGAATAATATTGGACCGGATCAACTTCACGTCAAATCCCTGATTCAACGGGTCAATAACCCCGAAGAGCCAGTCACTGAAATTATTCTTGCGCTAAACCCGGATGCAGAGGGAGAGGCTACTTCGTTTTACCTTCACAAACTCCTGCAGCCTTTTGAGGTCCAAGTAACCCGCATCGCCTATGGAATTCCGGTCGGCACGGATTTAGAGTATATTGATGATGCAACCTTGAGTCGAGCCTTCCGAAGTCGGTCGACATTTTAATTCATAAATCCTGTTCCCTTCATGAAAAACAGCATAAACTCTCTTCTTGTCTCATTTCTGCTCCTACCCATTCTTGGATTCTCTTTCGCTTCTGAAAGTTGGGCACAGAACTACTCCTGGCAACAGGAAGTAGAGTATGTCATGGACATTGATGTAAATGTAGAGGCTCATCAATACACCGGCACTCAACAATTGATCTATCGCAACAATAGTCCGGATACCTTGCATCGGGTCTATTACCATTTGTATTTCAATGCTTTTCAGCCCGGAAGCATGATGGATGTGCGTTCTCGTACGATCGCGGATGCCGATCGTCGGGTTCAGGATCGAATTTCCACCTTAAAGGAAGATGAAATCGGCTATCTGCATGCGACTTCCCTTACTCAAAACGGAAAGCCCACCTCCTTCTCGGAAGAGGGAACCGTACTGGTGGTTGATCTGGCAGAACCCATTTTACCCGGGGGCACGGCTGTTTTTGAAATGGAAATGGAAGCGCAAGTGCCTATCCAAATTCGCCGAAGTGGTCGGGATAATGCGGAGGGGATCGAGTTTTCGATGGCTCAGTGGTATCCTAAAATGGCTGCCTATGATGAAGATGGATGGCACCCGAATCCCTATATTGGAAGAGAATTCTACGCTCCATTTGGATCGTTTGATGTAACGATTCATATGGATAAACGCTACGTTGTCGCGGCTGGAGCGGTTTTACAGAATCCACAGGAAGTGGGTCACGGATACGAGCGCCCCGGGGACCCTCTCTCACTGCCACAAGGGGATAAATTAACCTGGAAATTCCGTTCCGAAAATATTCATGATTTTATGTGGGCTGCCGATCCAGATTATCGCCATACCACGCTTCAAATGGAAAACGGTCCGCTCCTGCGCTTTTTCTATCAGGCCGATCCTGTGGCTGTGAATGCACCTGCCGATCGCCAGGCGGACCTTGTAAAGAACTGGGAATCTCTGCCGGAGTATACGGCTCGTACTTTTGAGTATGCCAACAACAAATTTGGGGTCTATCCCTATCCAGAGTACAGTGTTATTCAGGGAGGTGACGGGGGCATGGAGTACATTATGGGAACACTGATCACGGGAAACCGATCCCTTCAAGGCCTTGTCGGGGTCACGATTCATGAGTTTATGCACTCCTGGTATATGGGGGTTTTAGGCATGAATGAGAGTTATTACTACTGGATGGACGAAGGCTTCACATCGTATGCAACGGATGAGATGATGAGTACCCTGTTTGAAGGAAGCCCACTCTCCGGTTATGGAGGATATTACCGACTGGCGCAATCGGGTTTAGAAGAGCCTATGAGTACGCATGCTGATCATTTTATCACCAATGCAGCCTACGGATTAGGGGCTTACTCCAAGGGAGCTGTCTTCCTAGGTCAAATGAAGTATATCGTGGGTGAGCCTGTATTTGACCAAGCTATGCTTCGCTTATTTGAAGAGTGGAAATTTCGCCACCCCAAGGGTAAGGACGTGCTCCGCGTCTTTGAAAGAGAAAGCGATATGATTCTGGATTGGTACTACGAATATTTTGTTCAGACAACAAAATCTATTGACTATGCAATAGAATCTGTGGAATCGATTCAAGAAGGTCAAAGTGTGATTACGATTACTAACGAAGGAACCATGCCGATGCCCCTGGATGTATTGATTACATTTAAAGATGGGTCGGTAGAGGAACATTATATTCCTCTTCAGATTATGCGTGGCGAAAAACCAGCGGAAAACCAGGACATTCTCCGAACGATTCAAGAGGACTGGCCTTGGGTAGAGCCTACGTATCGATTTTACACCGACAGAGCCGTGAGCGAGATTGCCGAAATCGTCATTGATGCTTCCGGGCGTCTTGCGGATATCAATCGTTCGAACAATCGCTGGACAGCAGAATAACGAATCCTCAGAAAGGGATAGAGAGTCGACAGGACAGGGGCTCTCTTGGATTTATAATCATAAAGTCGGTTTATTGGAGCTATGAAATGAAGGAAAATCAAACATCCACTTCCGGTCATGATACCGAGGTCCATGACTTTGATGCCGCCTCTCTCAAATCTCATCGATCCCACGGTGGCAAGGTGGGAATTTACTCCAAGATGCCTCTCGATACAATCGAGGATCTGAGTATTGCCTATACACCCGGGGTTGCCGAACCGTGTCGTGAAATTGCCAAAAATAAGCGACTCGCGTATGAATATACCTTCAAACGGAACACGGTTGCTGTAGTCAGCGACGGATCCGCCATTTTAGGTCTTGGAAATCTAGGGCCGGA
>JAURMN010000096.1 GCA_030830725.1 Balneolales bacterium
AGAGATCCGAATCGCTATTGCCAAGGACTTATTTGTTCAATGGGTTGAAAGTAATATGAATGAGGATTTGGAAGAGGCTGAGTACGAGTTTATGAAGTTTGCATCAGACGACTTAAAGCTAATGTACAACCAATTTTATCGGCTAACGTCAGGCGATCCGTACTATCTTGAAGTTACAGACTAAAACTAGCGTAAAGAAATAAATGCAATTTAAGAGTTATCTTCTTCCAGCCATTTGCTGACTAATTCAATAGCTTCTTTCAATGAGATTGAGGTGAGCACATCGAAATCCTCGTTTGCCATGTTGCTCTTGATTTCTTCATCTAGGTAGTGGCCCAATGGGTCACAACCATTTGGACACGGGGTGTCATAGTCAGCGGTCGCGCCACAAACCGTGCAGGAAATGATTATGTTTTCATCTTCGCTCATACCTCAAGAATAAGGGGAGGCTCTGACACGAAACAAGATCCTGGCGAAGATTCAAACAGCACAGGACCCTTTACCTGAGGTCAAACCAAGTATCGCCCAGCAATTCGTCATCAATTTTCTTATCAGCCTTTACTTCCAGCGCTCTCTCTCCAAGGGTGATTTCATCGGTATACCTTGGGTGACTGCTATATGGCTGGTATGTGAAGGTAGGTTTTTCTTCTTGTAAACGACTTAGCAGTTCGTCAGGTACAGAGTGGTTTTGGCTGAGAAAGTACCGAACCATAGGATGCTCAACTTTTGCAAGCTCTAGATACTTTTCACTGGTTAGGGCAGGGTTTTTTGCCAGCGCCGCTAGCAGACAAGTTTGAGCACTGTCTGCTTCCCACTCAACATCAAGTAAGTTTGCAATGTACTGAGCACCAGGCCCACTACTCCAATTCATATCAGTTGGATATCTGAAAGTTTCAGTCAACTGTGCATCTTTACGAAGTTCTGTGATTGTCTCAAGTTTTTCATCAATAGAATACTTTCCATTTTCAAAAAGAAGGACACCCTGCTCCTCAACATCATTTAACAACCAGTCAACGCTGTTTCTATTCGAATACAGAAATTCAAGTATCTCAGTTGGACAGTTCCGATTCGTGGCCAGCGCAACCCGTGCCCTAAAACTCTTATATGGAGTCTTAGCCTTAAAACTTAGAAGAAATATTCTCGTGAGATATTCAGGGTCAATATTTGGTGTTCGAGCTAATGTTTCAGGGCCCCAAAAGGTCCATGTGAATTCAGCACTTATAAATGGGTACCAAGAATAATCCCACCAATCACTAGTGTCATTTTCATCGCGCCATATGAATTGCTCAATTGCATCTGCAAACTTTGGATATCGAACAGGAAACCCTGGAACATATTTTAAAAGCGCATCGAAAATCGCAGGATCGCATTCAAGAAAGCGACCATTGGGGGCAAGCAAATGCATAATGGATTCTTCAAGATCTGAGGGTTGGAAATTCTTAGCCATGCTCTTGATCGCTTGCTGAACCGGGCCCCACCAATGGGAGTAAAAATTCTCATCACTCGAATCCCCGATTGACTCATAGGCATACTCGTATGTGCTGATGTTTTCTAGAACCAGCTCCACAAAATCCCTGACATCGTCAGGAGTCTTCCAATCCCATTCGTATTCATTCCAATCAAATTCGCTCATGACAAAAGAGTAAAGGTAGGTCCTGACACCAATCAAGGTCTTCAAAGGAACTTCCTTAAACCCCATTCGTCTAATTCATCCTCATACGGCTTAACTTCAGAAGCTGAAAATCCATTCTCTTTTGCAAAATCACCTGCCATTAAAATTGTAAAGAGGTCTCCCTTCTCGAGGGATTTCAATATGGCCTGCCAAATGAAATCCTTTGTGAAGGTTCTGGGCGGTTTTGGGGGATTGAGTTCTTGCATGAGCTCAACGTAAAGGTTATTAAACTCATCCAGAAGCGAAGCACTTCGGTAATTTCCTTCTTCAATTTCACGAAATAGATATTCTGCAACATCAAAGAAATAGAAAAATGGATTCCATTCAAGCGGGTGCCCTTCAGCGGTCTTTAAATCATTATCAAAGAAATTGAGAATCAGCTCCCAGGATCTTTGAAACTCCTCTTCAGTCGGATTCTCTGGATCCTTCGAAACTTTCTCAGCAAAATCTTGCGATAAGAGTCGAAAAGCGTTAAAGAAACTTCCACCAAAGAGATCAACTGTTGGCTGATCAGTTTGTCGCATGATCGTAATCATGTTCCCAATTGCCGATTCATAATCTTTCTTTCGCAATGCCAACCGGGCCTGGGCATACATGAATGAGACATTTTTCGATTCAAAGTATGGGAGTAACTGAGCTTCAACCTTGTGAAAGCGAGCCTCGTCCTTTGCGACGTCACGAAGCAAGCGGTGAAGATATATGCCACAACCAACATGGCCTTCATTAAAGCCTTTTTCAAACTCCTCAAGGGCTTTTGAAAGTTCTTCTTTTTCCGCGTATGCCCATCCACGGACCTTGTGTAATTCGGGATGCTTTTGCACACCTGCAGTTAATTCAAGTGATAGATCAGGATTTTCCTCTACAAGTAAATTAGCCAAATCCATCACAACATTTAATTTACGTTGACTTTTGGGGGAGTCATCAAATCCGTCTGAGACAAAACTTTTTGACGATTTCTTACCGAAGATCCCCATTACTTTACTCGTGGCATGGAAGTTGCCACGCCTTCCACCTCGTCAGTCCACCAGCCTGTGGCCTCGACTACCTCGTATGGCAAATAATAATCCGTATACAACATATCCCCATCAAGTGAAACTTTGATTAAACCCGGAATCGCCTTACCTAAATTAAAAATGGCCAATGTGTCATTTACAGCAGCTTGATAGCCGCCAAGTCCAGGTTGACCCAACATTGGACCTTTGCCATACACAATGTAATCCAAATTGTTAATTGGTTCTGGGTGCAGCAATAGATACCAATGAAAGTCATGGCCAGGTGCGCCGCTAGCACCGGAGTAATCGGGAACAATTAATGCATAGAACTCTTTCTCAGTTTGTTCTTCTTTTTCGGTCAGATAGCGCATCAATCCAATTGCATCCTCATTGAGTAATTGGCACATTGTCAGTTCCCATTGATCAAACTCAAGAAGCAATTTTTCAGGGTCACCCTTACCAACCAAAGCATCCATTAATTCCACAGGTATGTGGATTGGATGAATTGTCTTGTCTAGATCCAAGCTGTCAGGGTCAGCATCCTGTGGAACCATTTGAATCGACGGATGGTTGTCAATACCAAAGGTTGTTATCGCCCAGTCGGAAAGCTTCTCTGGGTAACCCATGAACCACATTTGACCTCGTAGTTCAGCGAGCACTTCTTCGGGCAGTTGCTCTTCTGCGATGCGCATATCTGTGAAGATCGGATCGCCAATCTTCGGCTGCTTTTTATCAAACAATCCCATGGTGATGATTCTCCCTGAAGTTTTCGGAAAAGTACCATCAGACGCCTGTCCTGGGAATAGCCTGACTTGTCAGTGCTGGCTTCTACCATCGCAGGCATGCGATTGCTTCTTTCAATTGTTCTGGTTGTGACCCTTGGGGTTTACACCCCTGCAAAGGCTGACCCATTACCTAAATCCTTAGTGCTCATAGACACTGGCTTTGATACCTCAATTGAGATGATTTCAAAATCAGTCATCTTTGAAAGCTGCATTATGGATTGGAGCATGTGCCCCAACTCCA
>JAURMN010000017.1 GCA_030830725.1 Balneolales bacterium
CAGACGGAAGCGGGGCCAAGTAGGAGTGCTACTCGGGGAGTAATAAGCAAAAGATAAATATTTCTGACAGATCTCTAACGTATCAATATCCTTTACATCTAGTTCTTGTTTCTGTATTTTGTCTCCGTTCTCATCTTTTCCATCTGCCTGATTATCAATATCTATAATTATCAGTCCCGCTTTAATTGCGTTTGTTTCTCCTTTACTTCTTTTACCACCAATTAAATGCCACGCGCAAAGACCTGCTCCATTAACGGTTAATTTTGCGATTGTTTTTATATCATTTTGTTTAGCCTCCCAGTTACTATTGAAGGCCGTAAAGTTTCCTCCTGCAGCAATCTTTCCCGATTTCGGGTTGATATAGTTTTTAACTTCTTCGTTGCAGGAGAAAAAGAAATCCATGGCTTCAGCGCGTGGTGCCATTGTGGCACGTCTCCCCTGCTCCTGCAGCGGAAGTGGGCCTTAAGTTACCTAGTTTGATTCGTAAAATTTCCTGAGCACCTGCAGCCATTGTTCTTTATGTTTCTCCACCTGCTCCTTTCCGAAAGTAAATACTTGTACTGAATATTCGGGTATCGGAGTGGATACGATTATTTGAGTTTTGTCTATTTTTATTCCTAAGCAAGTCTCTGCTGCCAGCGTATATGCAGCCAATTGCAATTGTGTCTTTTTAAGTTTGAAGACTCCGCTGATTAGTGCTTTGCGGGTTTGCTCTGGGATATCCGCTTTAGCCTTAGGGAAATTGGCTGAGTAAGGACCGACGCTAGTTTTGAAATCTCCTAGGATTATCTCACCGTTTCCATCCTTATAAATTACGTCACAGCATCCGGCATAACCCCAACCTGTAACGTCGTCGTAATAATGGATTCTTCCTACTCCATCATCTCCTACGTATTTAGACCACTGCGGTTGATTAAATGGTTTCTCACTCCACAGAACTTTCCCGTTACTAAATAGCTCATCTAGCTTTTGCGGCATGTTATCCCAATACGGCGTGTAGTCCGTCGGTGGGTGAACCTGCAATCCTCGGATATGGTTTTCTACTGCGTTGTGTATCCAGCTTCCTCTTTCTGCAGCTTTCTCCATTGCACCTGGATTCATGATGTTCCAGTGCGCTAATTTTTTTCGTGTCTCATCCGTTTGAGTTGCGGACAAGACACTCGTTACTGAAGGCAGCGGTCTGGGTACACCATCGCAGATGTAATGCCGTAAGCCGTTGACAGTTAATCGTGTTTGAGACACATTATTGTGTCGAATTGATTACATATTAGCAGCGTTAGAAAAAACTAACCGGTGATCTTGGTCCACTGCTATCGTCTTCATCATCCTCTTCGTCATTGTCTTCCTCCTCTTCCTCCTCTTCATCCTCAATAAAGAATTCCGATACGTGATAAGCAAACTCACGCTGGTGACTGTTCAGGTCTTGTGAAAGACATAAGCCAGCACTAAACGATTCAGTAACGATTGTTGCGCACGTTTCAGCATCTCGTGGGGACCCTTCGGGATCGATACACTCTTGCAGGAGCTGATCAGAAACGAGTAGGGCGCAGATTTTGTCCAGTTTCTGGTTAGTCGCGACGAGCTGTTCGAGTACATGACGTTGAAAGTCTTCAAATTTTTCTGATCGTGATTTCGTCATTGGAGCGGAGGTAATGGATCTACACGGTCCCAATCAAGTCCAAACGTGACCTGGGTTCCGTCATGCCAGTTGTCGGGACGTTGGAATACGAACCAACAGGACGTTACCGAATCCCTGGTGGATCCGATAGCCCTGAATTTAGGGCGTGGACTGAGAACAATCATATTCGAAAGCTTATTTTTCAATAAGAAAGTCCTTCGTTTTGCTACTGGCTCTATGAATGAAAGTCTGTCTAGAACGGCTATGCCTTGTTGTGCAATCTGTATTCCATATTCCAATATGTACTCATTGAATTCATGTGAACCCAATGTAGACGCTACAACCCAATCGTAACCCTTTGATCGTTCACCCACCCACCACACGGGATCCATGAGGTTGTTCGGATCTTTATTCGTTGTGACGTTGAAGTTATGTGCTCGTAATTGGTCCGACAGAACATCAAGCGGATCATGCGGAACCAGGATCGAGCCCTGTATATATGAGTGTTTGATCAGAGCGTGGGTGACCCCTTTCGGGATGCTGTAAAAGGTGTCCACAAAAACCTGTTTTGATTCCAAAGTTTACCGGGGCTGTCCCGGATCCGGGGTCATTATGTAACTAATATGAGTAATATGCCTCTTAAGAAATGCTGAATCTTCAGTGGCGTACACCCGAACAGGACTTTTTACATCGCCGTGTTTTGGCTGATGCTAAGAAGTTAGACAAGGATCAGCTTCTGGAGATTTTTGCAGAGGTTCATAGTCAGTACCTCTTACGCAGCCATTTGTTCGCTTGCTTGTCTTCCTGGTGCGCACGCAACGGAGTTGTGCTCCCTAGTTTTCAGGAGTTATTAGAACCCAAAACTGTTGATCATCCGCTTGAGTCGGAACGAAACCCAAGCGTTCAATGTACTGACTCATAGAGCTTCGCCGCGTGGATGTCGGCATAGAAACAATTGTGTGCCCCTTAGGTATCTCTGAGATGACCTTTTGAGTTAAGGCGTACGCTGCTCTCAGGTGCTTTAATCCCTGAGATCCTTTTCCTGTTGCAGCCGAGTGAGCTCTTCTGTTTTTCTTACGCCAATACCAATCCCTTGCTGCACGCTGGGATGGCGTAATCACTAAAGCTATGTTCCAGATTCGTTTATCGAATTTCTCCAGGAAGATAAATACCCAAGACTTGTTTACTTTTGCCTTGTATGTTCTGAATTTGTTTCTGTGCATAAGACAAATAAAAAAGGCAGCTTTCGCTGCCCTTAGTTGGCTTTCGGTTGAAGTCTAGATCAGAAATCAATACCTAAAGCTTTTGCTTGCTCTTCGGTTAACTCCACCGCTTTCTTACCCATCGGCGTAGGCGGTTCTGCCGGTTCTCCTTTGGTAGCGCTCGGAAGACTCGCCTTAACATCAACAGATGCGAAGGTTCGATCAGGTCCGGATGGATTCGCTGCTGCAAATTGAGCCTTGATTTCCGCGTGGTTAGCACCGAGCGGAAGTTCGACCAGATTTGCACCAGGAATGTGCGAACGGAGCGCTGCCGAGATGAGGTTTGTCCCATCGCCCTTGATCCACGCATTGATGTCTTCGATGAGCTTTGCTTCCTTATCGTCGGCAGCAGGACGATCTGAAAACTCTAGAGCGTTGAAATTAATCTTGGCTCCGTCCGCTCCCGTCATCGGGTCCCGTTCGTTAAAAGATTTGGTAACGAACTTAGTTCCTGTGACAACGGAGGCGCAGTTAATGCGGTTGTTGTACAGCGTTTGGAAATAAGAGATGAAGTTCTTCTGACTGGATTTGCCAGAGATCATCGATGTAGTGACACACCGAGGAGGAAGCAACCTGTGGTTAGGGCTAACACCGATGTAAGCGATACGAAGAAATTCCTCTTGGTTCCTCATGCCAAGGTTCCCGAAGAACGGGGTGAATCCCAGCAGAATGAACTCGATGGGGATGCCGTTGTCGTTCCGATCAACAATGGCCGAGTCGGGATCTACATCAGATTTCCAACGACGGGCTTGTAAATCGATGCGGAGGGTGTGAGGAGGCACATTACAGAGAATTTCATCCTCAGAGAATTGACCAGCGATGAATACCATTGGTAGTTACCAGGAATCAGAGTGAGAAATCAATCGAACCGAGAGCTGCGGTA
>JAURMN010000097.1 GCA_030830725.1 Balneolales bacterium
AATCGTGGGGGCACACCGCTTCTTGAAATCGTTTCCGAGCCGGATATACGCTCCGCCGAAGAAGCTTATTCTTATCTTACGGCCCTCAAAGCCATTTTAGAATATGTGGAAGTGAGCGATTGCAATATGGAAGAGGGAAGTCTTCGTTGTGATGCCAATGTGTCGGTCAGAAGACGTGGAGAATCAGCATTTGGTACAAGAACCGAGCTCAAAAACATGAATTCATTTCGCAATGTCGAAAAGGCGATTCAGTATGAAATCGATCGTCAAATTGCGTTGATTGAAAGTGGCGGTGAGGTAGTCCAAGAAACTCTTCTTTGGGATCCGTCACTCATGAAAACCCGTATGATGAGAAGTAAGGAAGAGGCCCATGATTATCGCTACTTTCCTGAACCAGATTTACCGCCTGTTTTAGTTACTGAGGCACTCTTGGAGGATATTCGATCTGAAATTCCCGAAATGCCGGACAAAAGAAGAGTTCGTTTTATGTCGGAATACGCCCTCTCTGAAGAAGATTCGGTCACGCTCACGGACAATCGATATTTGGCGGATTATTATGAGAACCTAACAGAGGCTTCCGGTCAGCCCAAAATGTCTGCATCTGTTTTATTGACATCTGTATTACGAGTTCTTAATGAGAATGGGTGGACTATTCAGGATTTCCCGATCTCTACTGAAAGACTTGCCGGTCTGATTGAACTTCGACAACGTGATTTGGTGAACTCCACGGCAATGACTCAGATTTTTGAGAAGATGCTTATGGAAGAAGATTCAGCTGAAACGATTGCAGAAAAACTGAATCTCAAGCAGATATCAGATGAAGGATTTCTCGATCCGATTGTGGATAGGGTACTTGCTGAACATCCAGATGAAGTTGAAAAGTATCGCTCTGGAAAAACAGCTCTAATTGGATTCTTTATTGGTAAAATCATGCAACAATCAGGAGGTAAAGCGAATCCTGAGCTGGCGCGAAAATCTGTTTTAGATAAATTATCATGAAATCATTCCTCTTCATTGTTTTACTAGCCATTGCAAGTTATTTGAATGCCTGCAGTAACCCTAATCATCCTAGTGGTACCCTAAATGGTACCGTTAAGGGATCTGCTCAGCAGGACTCTTCACTGGATGTCGGTGGTCTTGAACTCCGGGTAAGAGCCTTTAATCCATCCGATGGGTTTCGGGGTGATCACTACATGAAGGCCATCACGGATTCTATGGGAGTATTTCAAGCACAATATCGCGTTCCGTTGCCTGGGGTTTATCCGGTTGAAATATCTCGCGAAGGAGAGGTACTGGCTGAAATAATGGCCGTCCTTTCTGAGGATGAGACGATTGAACTTGAGATTGGGTTTCCAATTTCCGACTCAACGGTGTCTGTCATCTCTCCAGAAAATGATCTTTACAGGACTTTGAATCGACTTGATCGAAATTATCGACGTGTAACGACTTTTTTGCAGGCTGGAGTACTCTCTGAAGACAGCACACGTATGGAGATCCAGAAATGGAGTCGCTTGTATTGGGATTTTTACCAGGAATATCCCAAATCTGTTGCGGGTCAACTGGCGGCCGCTTCCTCTGTGCAATTACTACGTGGTCTTGACGACTCTCTAATGGTTCAACGGATCCAATCCTCATTGGAATCCGACGCGGCTATGATCCCTGGTGGAGTCTTGCTACTAACCGACTTTTACGTATTTAATGAAGAACTCGACAAAGCGGCTTCTATGATTCGAGATGTCATTCGAAAGCCTCATCATGAGGAGCATAAACGTGCACTCTATCAGATTTTGACACGCTTGGAGTATGATCGTAATGAACATAATGGCGGTGAGCGACTTCTTTATCAAATGCGACGTGATTTACCTGTTGATCCGATTGCTAAGGCGTGGTCAGGGGATTGGTTGCCAGAATTCACACGTCTGGCCAGAGGTGAGGAGATTCCTTCGTTCCAGGGATGGGCTGACGGAGAAGTAGTTAGTAGAGAAACCCTTCTTGGAAACCCCTATCTGATCGAGTTTACCCGTTTTGCGAATCGACGATATCAGGATGAACTTGATCGATTATCCGTACTTTATCAACTATTTAAGCCCACAGGATTAGAAATTGTGACGTTTGCACAGGATATTTCACCTCTCCGTAAAGAAACATTTTTAGACGAATGGGCTTTGGAATGGGTGATAGCGGATTCTGTGTCTCCCGATTGGCCGGAACTCATTGAACGTTTTAATCTAACGGAGGCCCCGATCCGAATACTGGTGGATCAAGAAGGGAAAATCTATCGAAAATACTTTGCTGGTGAGTTTGAATCGATTTTGGCCGGAATTCAGGTACTGACTGCACAACAGGATTCGGCAATCGATCCAAGAGGAGAGGATAACTCGAATTCAGAGAACTTGGATGCGGAATCGGATTCTCGAAATCCTTCAACACTGGATAAAAACTAATCCTAAACGATGTCTTCACGCAAAAAAATAATTGCCGGTAACTGGAAAATGAATATGCTCCTGGGCGAGACCCGTGATTTTTTGGGAGCACTTTCTACTCGGATTGCTTCGATCTCTCTAGAGTCTGAAGTGCTCCTTTTTCCATCTTTTACCTCTCTAAGTCACGCAGCTGGATTACCAGTTCGGGATCCTCGAATTCAATTGGGCGCCCAGACCTGTTCAGAACATGCATCCGGTGCGTACACTGGTGAAATTAGCGCGGCCATGATTCAGGATTTGGGAGCTGAATATGTCCTGATCGGACATTCCGAGCGACGTCAGTATCATGGGGAAACCGAAATCGATATGATCCGACGGATTGAACAGGCACTGAATCACGGATTACAAGTAGTTTATTGTGTGGGAGAGACGCTCGAGGAAAGAAAGTCCGGACGAGAAATTGAGGTTGTAAGGGGGCAAATACAACCCATATATGATGCTATTCCCTTCGATTCTCATGGAAAGCTTACAATTGCCTATGAACCGGTCTGGGCTATTGGAACAGGTGAAACCGCAACACCCGAACAAGCGCAAGCTATGCATGCCATAATTCGGGGAATGCTTGAGGAGTATAGTGATGCAAAAGTCGCAGCTCAGTCAAGGATTCTATATGGGGGAAGCATGAAACCAGATAATGCCGAAGAGCTTCTGTCTAAACCTGATGTAGACGGTGGGTTGATTGGTGGAGCCAGTTTGAAAGTGGAATCGTTCTTGAAAATCCTCGAATCTGCAGAAAAGCATGCCTGAAAACGATAAAATTAATGTTTTGTTAATTGGTTCGGGTGGCCGCGAACATGCATTGGCCTGGAAATTATTCCAGTCAAAAAGACTTGGAATCTGTTTTGCGACACCCGGAAACCCAGGAATCTTTGACTACTGCTCTCCTAGTTCGGTAAACCCGAACGATCACGATGAAGTAATCGAATTTTGCTTGATTAATCACATAGGTCTTGTGGTTGTTGGACCCGAACAGCCCCTTGTTGACGGTCTTGCAGACCGACTGATTGAGGCGCAAATTCCGGTATTTGGTCCATCCATGGAAGCGGCTAAACTGGAGGGCAGTAAAGAATACGCCAAGGCCTTCATGCAGCAATTTGAAATCCCAACGGCAGCTTTTCGTACGTTCTCGCTCGCGGATCGTCATGCAATTGAGTCCTACGCTCAAGAACTTGGTCATCCTGTGGTTTTAAAAGCAGACGGGCTTGCAGCAGGGAAAGGAGTGATTATATCGAGTTCACCGGAAGAAACGACTCAGGCCCTTGATCGATTTGAACTGGATTCTTCCTTGCAGGATGCAGCATCTCGTATTGTTGTAGAGGAGTTTATGGAAGGAGAAGAAGCCTCCGTTTTTGTGCTTTCGGATGGTCATAGCACTCAGATATTACAACCTGCTCAAGATCATAAACGTATTGGAGAAGGAGATACCGGGCCCAACACAGGTGGAATGGGCGCCTATTGTCCAGCACCGGTCATTACCCCTGAATTGATGGAGCGAATTGATCGTGAAATCATTCAACCTTCCATTACAGGAATGCAGGTACGAGGATGCCCTTATACAGGAGTACTTTATGTAGGGCTGATGATCACGAAAGAGGGTCCCAAAGTAGTAGAATACAATTGTCGATTTGGAGACCCTGAATGTCAGTGTCTAATGCCGACGATCGAATCCGACTTGTTAGAGATCCTTTTGGCAACCACCAATGAAACATTAGATCAAGTTGTGATTCATCTAAATGACGATGCCGTATGTTGTGTAGTGCTAGCTGCAGAAGGATATCCTGGCTCATATCGAAAGGGAATGGAAATTCAAGGAGTTCCCTCTCAACGGCAGACCGCTTCGGAATCCATTTTGATTTTTCAGGCAGGAACGCGCATGGAGGACAATCAGTTGGTTACCAGCGGAGGTAGAGTCTTAAATATAGTGGGAAGGGGAGAAACGCTTCAAAAGGCTGTGAATCTAGCCTATGAAGGAGTTTCACGTGTTTCATTTCCGCATCGTGTTTATCGAAACGATATAGCTCAAAAGGGATTGCAACGAAAATATTAACCCTTTCATGTTCCTTTACACATTTCTAATTGGCCTTTTTGCAGGGTACCCTTTTTTGGAAAGCAGTCTACCTCACGTAACGGCAAGTTGGTTGTTGGTATCTAACTCTGAATCGAATTTTCGTTGGAATTCACGTTTGCACTCCGAGTTGGATTTCAAGTCGTATTCACTTTCGATCTCCGATACCACCACGATTTCGACAACGCTTTTGACGGACTCTTTTGATGATGCGGTTTCCCTCCACAGAACTCCAGATGGAACCTTACTACTGCTCGAACAAGGAACCCATCAAATTCGGCAGTATGAAGCGCCATCTTTCTCAACCCCTACGATTCCATCTCTTATCCCAGCCGAAAGAGCATGGATTGGCGGATATGGGTTTGAATCAGGCGCTTTTGCGAATCCAGTTTCGATGACCATAACGTCCGGAGGACGATTTCTTGTTGCGGAAACGGAATCCAATCGCATACAAGTGTTCGACTCCCGCTGGATACCCCTTTCATTTTGGTCTCTGGATTCCAATCCGAACTCATCTGATACTCGTTCAGCCTACTCGAGAATACGTCCCGATTTTCTGACCCTTCTTCCCAATGAGTCGGTGTTGGTCATTGATCTGTCTGCACGCATATTTTATCACGTTTCTGAAAATGGCCAGCATCGGTCGGCACATCGCATTCCGGATTCGATACCCGTAGATTTTATCCGACAAATTCGCTACGACGGAGACCATGTCTGGCTTTTAAACAGCTCAAATGGAGAACTTTACACACTTACCGCGTCAGGATTTTACACGGGTATGAGCAGTTGCGGATTTCCCGCACAGACTTTTGCACTAACTCCGAATGGAGTCATCTGTGCCGATTCATTTCAATTCAGGATAAACGCAACATCGACTCCCCTCAATTATCAATTGACCCACGAGATCCCTGGTCCCTTGATCGATATCCTGCCTGTCAATGACCACATCCTGTTGCTTACTTCACGGTCCCTCTACCACGTCACTTTGACTCCATAGGCCCATTCTTTCTTATGCCTTTTGAGCTCCAAATAGACAAGGATCCGATCCATTTTGTTCAACAGATTATTGATGGACAGATTGAGATCGCATCTGCCATTCAGGAGGTTTTTTCTTTTCAGCTTCGGCACAATACGTTTTATCGACATTTCTCCGAAGCATTATTCCCAGAACTGAGTGGATATCGACAATCCTCTTCACTACGGTTTCCGATCGATCAGATTCCGTTGATTCCGATTCGTGCATTCAAGGAACTGGATATAGTTTTGGATGAAGCTTATATGGCTAAACTCGGATTAAATCCGTTTGAAGGACTCAAATTTAAGAGTAGTGGAACGTCTTCCATGACGCAAAGCACACACTACGTTCCTGTCTCTGATCTTTATTCCCGGAGCGTGAAGTCCGGATTTGCATTGGCCTATCCAAAACGCTCTTCCTCAATGGAATCAGGAATATTATTGCCAGTTCTAAGCTATTTGCCTGGGTATCGCGATAACCCTTTTTCTTCTCTGATTACCATGATGGAGATGTTGGAAACGCAATCAACAGATTTAGATTCTAAATCCAATTCTCACTCACGCTCCCAAATATTATCCGATCCTAAAGCTTTTATTCATACACTCAGGGAATTACGAGAGCCTGTAATCCTATTTGGGGCAGCATTTGGACTGCTTGATGTGATAGAGTACAATCAAGGGTCACATCCATTGAAATTACCAACAGGCTCAATTCTGATCGAAACAGGCGGAATGAAAACGCATCGAAGAGAGATTCAAAAGTCGGAATTACGGAAGCTCTTATCCGATGGCTTTGGTCTGGCAGTAGAGCAAATTCATTCGGAGTATGGCATGTGCGAAATGCTCTCGCAATCGTATTCAAAGGGA
This sequence comes from Balneolales bacterium, assembly GCA_030830725.1. Classification (GTDB taxonomy): domain Bacteria; phylum Bacteroidota; class Rhodothermia; order Balneolales; family Balneolaceae; genus JAURMN01. The sequence continues at coordinate 6,430 of JAURMN010000097.1, forward strand.
GATGATTGGTTTACACCGTCTCCATGGCTGCTATTTCAGATCCGACACCCCGATAATCCCTTAGAGGCTCTATCTCCGGGACAACGGGGTAAGTTAGGGTACATTGATCTATGTAATGTATTTTCGTGTCCTTTTGTCCTAACGGACGATGAAGCCGAGTTGAATGACTATGGCCAAATTAGGTTGTATGGACGTTGGCCGGGAGAAGAAGCTCGTGGATGTAATTTCTTGATAGACAGAGATTAAGTGTGATTTTAAAATCCCTCAAGAGTCCTGATTTAAATGAATATAAACTATGAACTCTCTTCCATGAACAGCCGTAAACTCCCATTCTCGATTCCATCCGCAGTTTGGGAGAGAATAGTACGAATTGAACGACTTCTTAGCCGATGGCTGGGGTGGAATGAGGATGAGCAATGGACTCATGCCGGACTGGTTGAAGCTATCAATAAAACAATAGAAGCCGAATTATTTTCTCGAGAAGAGATCGAATGTCAATTAGAAGCCATCCGAAATCAACTTTCTGAAGGGGTTCTGCTTGCATGGACCCAAAAAGTGCTGACGAACAATCCAGAATTGAGTTTACGTTTAACTCAATCCGAGTTTTTTAACCGAATTGTATTCTGCCTGCATGCCGGTAATATTCCTTTGTCTGGATTTCAGGATGTTTTGGTGATTATGCTTTCTGGATTCTGCTATCGTGGAAAACTATCCAAGCAAGATCCATGGCTTTTAGCTTCGCTTTTGGAGGAGTTCTCACAGTCAGGATTTCCTGTTGAGGGGTATTCCATTTCGTTGGATGCTTTACCGCTACTTCCATCTGCGAACTATCTCTTCTTTTCGGGTTCGGAAGAGAGCCTCTTTCGTCTACAAGATGTATTCCAAAATTCAGGTTTATTTCAATTGGATCACCCTGTGAAGATGTTAACGCGATCTGCATCAGGTTCGGTTGCCCTCCTGATACAACAGACTCTCCAAGAGTCTTCACAGAAGCTGTCACCTACATCGGATGACGAAAGTTGGATTCATCTGGTAAATGCTACTCATAGGTATACGGGTAAAGGGTGTCGATCAGTCAGTACTATCCTGTCAGATCGCTCATTAAAGGCGAGTTCTGATCATCTTCTTGAGGCCGCTAAAAAGGAGGGTTTTTTAAGTGCTACTCCAACTCCGGATATCCGTTACGAGGTCGCCTATGGGTTGGCAAAGAATCGAAGCCAACTTCTGATTGGGCCTATTCTTTACTGTGAAGAACCCGGTTGGTCTGTTCGTCCCGGCCTGGTTCATTGGATATATATTGACCCAGCTCTTTCAAAAACAGAGAAATCAAAAAAGGTATCCGAGTATCTGCATCGTTATTCAGCACAAATTCAATCTGTTTTTTTGCCAGATGATTTGGTAACTATTTACATGGAAGTCTTCAGGGAAGAGTCTATTCTCTTTTCAACGGAGTCTCTTTCATCTGCTCAAAATCCTCCCTTGGACTGGAAGCCTGATGGGGTTGATCCTTTGGAATGGCTTTGGATTCAAATCTAAATGCTTTGATTTTAGTTTTGAGTTCTTTTTTACCCCGTATTTTGATCACAATCTTCTTATTTTGAGAACTTTATTGGGTATTTAAAAGGAAAAACCGATTAACAACTCATAAATCTCTCACAAATATCCGGCACTCGGCGGCCATGTGTTCCTATTACCTGTCATGGTTGCCAAATGGTTTAAATTGATCCATTATGCATCCTTATCGTCCCGCTGATATTGAGTCCAAGTGGCAGAAGTATTGGCTTGAAAACCACACATTTTGCACCGGAACCGATAAAAAACGCCCTAAATATTATGTTTTGGATATGTTTCCCTATCCAAGTGGTAGTGGATTGCATGTCGGACATCCTGAGGGTTATACGGCGACAGACATTATAGCCCGATATAAACGAATGCTAGGATATAATGTTCTTCATCCAATCGGCTGGGACGCATTTGGATTACCTGCAGAACAATATGCCGTAAAAACCGGAACTCACCCTCGTATTACGACTGAAAATAATATTGAGCGCTTTCGAAAGCAGCTGCAAATGCTCGGTTTTTCTTACGATTGGGAGCGCGAGGTTGATACCACAGATCCAGATTATTACAAATGGACCCAGTGGATCTTTTTGAAGCTTTACGAGAAGGGATTGGCCTATCAGGACGAGATTCCGGTTAATTGGTGTCCGGAGTTGGGCACCGTATTGGCAAATGAGGAGGTAATCGACGGAAAAAGCGAAGTAGGCGGTTATCCTGTGATTCGGAAACCGATGCGTCAGTGGATGCTCAAAATCACGGAATATGCAGAACGACTGCTCCAGGATTTGGAGGACTTGGATTGGCCTGAATCCACCAAAATGATGCAACGTAACTGGATAGGAAAATCCATTGGCGCTGAAATCGATTTTCAATTGAGGGGTCATTCTGATCACATAACTGTTTTTACGACCCGTCCCGACACGTTATTTGGGGCAACCTATATGGTGATTGCCCCCGAACATCATTTGGCGAAGTCACTACTCACAGATGAACAGAGAGAGAGTGGATTCTCTTACATTGAGCAGGCTTCCAATAAATCTGATCTAGAAAGACAAGAGAATCAAAAGATCAAAACAGGCGTGTTTACCGGATCCTACGCCGTGAATCCAGTTAATGGGCAAGAAATACCCGTTTGGATTGCTGATTATGTATTAGCCCATTACGGTACTGGAGCGATCATGGCTGTACCGGGTCAGGATGAACGAGACTGGGAATTTGCAAAGGTGTTTGACCTGCCAATTTTGAGGACCGTGCAACCACCAATGGGATTTGAGGGTGGTGCCTTTACCGGTGACGGTCCCGCTATTCATAGTGAATTCTTGAATGGACTCCACATTGAGGAAGCGAAAAAGAAAATGATTGAATGGCTGGAGGAACACGGTCATGGTAAGAAAAGTGTAAACTACAAACTTCGGGATTGGCTTTTCTCACGTCAGCGATACTGGGGTGAACCGTTTCCAATTCTTCATGTGAATGGAAAGTCCAAACCGCTTTCACCGGATCAACTTCCTGTTTTGCTTCCCGATGTGCCTGATTATCAACCTACCAAAACCGGAGAACCTCCATTAGCGAAAGCGACCGACTGGGTGAACACCGTAGATCCGGAAACTGGTGAGTCTGCCATGCGAGAAACCAATACCATGCCACAGTGGGCGGGATCCTGTTGGTATTATTTACGCTACATGAGTCCGTCTTTTGACCAAGGGCCGGTTGACCCTCAGGAGGAGGAGTATTGGGGCCCTGTGGATTTGTATGTAGGCGGAGCTGAACACTCTGTCCTTCACTTGCTTTACGCCCGTTTTTGGCACAAAGTACTTTTTGACTGTGGCATTGTGAGTCAACCTGAACCCTTTCAAAAACTCGTTCATCAGGGAATGATCTTGGGTGAAGTGGAATATACCGCCTTCCTGATGAATGGGCAGTACATTCAACCTGAAGAGGCAGATCTACTCAGAGATGGTTTGGAAAGAGTGAAACTATCAGAGGAGCTGATCGAAAAAAGGGGAGAACGCTTCTATCTGAAAGGAAAAGACGTTGCCGTAGAAGCAAAAGCGCACAAAATGTCCAAATCACGCGGAAATGTGATAAATCCGGATGATATCGTTCATCAGTATGGAGCCGATTCACTTCGTCTCTATGAAATGTTTATGGGTCCGCTAGAACAAGTTAAACCTTGGAGTAATAAAGGAGTAGAAGGGGTTTATCGTTTTCTGGGGCGTGTTTGGCGGTTGATCATAGATGAGCACACTGGACAACCTCGTGAGGTAATTACCACTGCATCTCCAACGCGTGAGCAGAATAAAGTGCTTCACGAAACGATCAAAAAAGTAACGGAAGACATAGAAGAACTAAGACTTAATACAGCAATTTCTGCTTGTATGATCTTTGTGAATGAGGCCAATAAATGGGAATCCTTACCGTATAAACTCGTTGAACCTTTCTTAATCATACTTTCGCCATTTGCCCCTCATATTTCCGAAGAACTTTGGAATCGGTTAGGGCACGATAATACCATTTCCGTCCAGGCATGGCCGACCGTAGAAGAGGAGTGGCTTAAAGAAGAGTCTAAAACCGTGGCAGTTCAGGTGAATGGGAAAGTACGGGCCGAAATTCAGGTGCCTGCGCAGCTCCTGGAAGACAGTGAGTCCGTGCTAAAGTTGGCCAAAGAAGCCCCCTTGGTGGCTAAATATCTCTCAGAAGGTACCTTGATCAAGGAGATCTACGTTCCTGGAAGAATCTTGAATTTGGTCATTCAATAATTGTAAGACGCCAAATCCTAGCGATTTTCGATTGGCGTCCAATCCAGATTTTTCTCTCCGATATAAAGTGCTCTCGGGCGTACTAAACGGTTGTTGGCCCACTGTTCCATATAATGTGCAGTCCAACCTGAGATGCGACTCATTGCAAAAATGGCCGTATACAAATCAGGCTGTATACCGATGGAGTAATACACCGTTGCAGAGAAGAAATCCACGTTCGGATCAATATTTTTCTCTGATTTCATGGTGTTCAAGATGGTCATCGACCAATCGTACAATTTTTCATGTCCTGTCTCTACAGAAAGTTTTTTGGACATTTTTTGAAGGTGATGAGCACGGGGATCGAAAGTTTTATACACTCTATGGCCAAATCCCATTACTTTTTCCTTCTTTACCAAACGATCTTTGATATAGGCTTCCACATCCACATCCCCATCTTTTCCCATTTCGAGTAACATATTCATCACGGCAGTATTTGCTCCTCCGTGAAGCGGGCCTTTCAAAGATCCGATGGCGCCGGTCACAGCGGAATAAATATCGGACATGGTTGAAGCTATCGTTCTCGTTGTGAAGGTAGAAGCATTCATTCCATGTTCAGCATGCAAAATCAGGCAAAGATCCATAGTTTTGATCGCCGCATCACCTGGTTTTTCACCATTTAGCATGTAAAGGAAATTAGCGGCTGTAGACTCACCTGGAAGGGGTTCGAGAATCTCTTTTCCATTACGTACACGATCGTAGGCAGCAATGATGGACGGAATTTTTGCCGTCATTAATATTGCATCATTTAGAATATTCTGCATCTCATCACTGGTTGGCTCCACTGTGTAGCTGGAAAGCATCGAAACAGCAGAACGTAGTATAGCCATGGGCTCTGCATCGGGATTTGCCGTGCGAATGTAGGTCATAACCTCTTCGGGCAGGTGCCGATGTTTGTCAAGATGAGAGGTAAGTTCGTTGAGTTCTTTTTTGGTCGGAAGTCGATCATACCAAAGTAAAAAACACACCTCTTCAAAGGTGGCATTCTCTGCTAAAGTATGGATGTTATACCCACTGTAAATCAAATCTCCTTTTTGCCCATCAATGAAACTTTTGGTGGTGGAGAAGGCTACAATGCCTTCCAGTCCCTTATTGATATAAGGCATTTCGTCCAGGTTGTATGAACTTAAATCATGGGCTTTCATAACAATAATATCTTGACGTTAAAGGAGATACCAGCTCTATGCTTTTTCAGTGCTTTGAGACGTTTTGTTTTATCGGCCAAATATAGGTAAATCCGCACTCCATTAAAAGTAAAAGGGTGTTAGAAAAGTGCAATTCAAATGAAATAGATAGGATTATTTTCGTTCCTGGTTTTTGGCTTTGTTCCAAAGGGCATCCATTTCTTCCAGAGAGCTTTCCTTGAGTGACTTCCCTTGACGTTTCAATTCATGTTCGATAAAAGTAAATCGAAACTTAAACTTCTGATTACATCCTCTGAGTGCGTCTTCTGCATGAAGATCTATCAGACGTCCAACATTCACCAGTGAGAAAAGAAGATCTCCAAATTCCTCGTTCAAGGTTTCTCTAGAGGATTCCCATACATTAGACGTGTCTGAACCATCCGATAAATTTGTTGACAAGGAAATATTGGCCAATTCCTGTCGAAACTCCTCCAGTTCCTCAGTGAGTTTCTCCCATGCAAGAGACCATTCAGACCAGTCAAATCCCACATTGGAAGCTTTTTCCTGCATTCGTTGGGCTTGAAGTAAAGCCGGCAGATCAGTAGGAATACCCGAAAGAACAGATTCTTTCCCTTCTCTTAATTTGATTTGCTCCCAGTTATTGGCCACTTCGGAGCTATTCACTACAGTATTCTCCCCAAATACATGCGGATGACGCCGGATCAATTTTTCTGAAATTCCCCGAATCACATCCTGAATATTCAACTCGGTGGTTTCACTCAACATTTGAGCTTGAAATAATACGTGTAGCAAAAGATCACCTAGCTCTCCACAGAGTTCAGAGGGATCATTATTCTCTATCGCAGCGATCACCTCATACGCCTCTTCAATCAGATTCCCCTTTACGGATTCAGGCGTCTGCTCGCGATCCCAAGGGCATTCTCGTCGCAGGACATCAACCAATCTGACCAATTCAGCAAAGGAGTCGGAGGCTATTATCGACTCCTTTTTTGGGATGCGAAGACTTTGAATCGGGAGTCCATTCTCAAACAGATCTGGCGAAATGCGTTCGAGTTCACGACGAACATGTGCCACAGGTAAGCCAATGACATTTTGATAATCCCCCTCCACAGATTTTACGAAAAGCATGCCAAGATCATCCTGAATTCCGTAACCTCCGGCTTTGTCAAAAGGATTTTCAGTTTGGATGTAGAGTTGAATCTGGGGAAGAGAAAGGGAGTAGAATTCAACCTTTGTTCTCTCAGTAAAGGAGTGGAACTGCTCAATCTCTCCGGATGAATTTGTACGTAGGATAGCGACACCTGTATAAACCTCATGTACTTTACCACTCAGAATAGAAAGCATTTCAGTGGCCTCTTGTTCATTTTCCGGTTTTCCAAGTAACACATTATCCAAGCAAACAATGGTATCTGCCGCCAGAATAGTAGAGTTTGGCCAACTCGAGGCTACTGCCCGTGCTTTACCTTCTGCCAAGCTTCTTGCGTTGTCTTCTGGTGAGAGTTCCGATTCAAACTCTTCCACGTGATTCGAGGGCCAGACTAGTGGTTCTATCCCAATGGTTCTGAGTAACTGTAATCGACGAGGACTTTTTGAAGCCAGAATAAGTTGTGACATGTTGATTTTGCGTTCTGTAAATCTAGAAAGTATCTTACACGGGAACCATTGATTTTCTCAATCCGTACATTTGAATATAATTTTCTCTGAATATGGCTGCCAGCTCAAAAGGTAGACGTAAAAATCGTCCCAAACTAACAACTGTTTCAACGTCCCGCACTTCGGTTTCCTCCTCTCAAAAACGGACCTTCCGCTCTGCACATCAAAAAGCACCGATGCTTTTTGGTAGAATGAATTACCTCTTATTGGGAATCTCGATTGCTTTGCTCATTGTGGGTTACAGTGCGATGGCTATCGATAATCAGATACGGAGTTTCACCTCTCTATATTTTGCTCCTGTTGTGCTGATGACAGGTTACCTGCTTGTTATTTATGCTATTTTTTATCGTTCCAAAAAACAGGACAATGTTTCTGTAGAGTTAACCTCCGCTGAAACTTCAGAGGAGTAAACGTATGCAATGGTATAAAAAACTCCACTGGCAGATTATTATAGGATTGATTCTTGGTCTTGCCTGGGGTCTGATTTCTAGCGTATCCGGACTGAATGGATTTACCTCAGAGTACATTCGGCCTATCGGGTCCATTTTTATTACCTTGCTTAAGTTGATTGCAGTTCCTTTGGTGCTGGCTTCCCTAGTAGTAGGGGTCACCAACCTTAATGATACGACGAAGCTCTCGCGAATGGGAGGAAAGACCATTGCCCTTTACATGGTTACAACCGTTCTTGCCATTATTATTGGATTGAGTGTCGTAAACCTGATCCAACCCGGTAAAGCGCTTCCTGCAGAAACACAAGCTACTCTTATGGAAAGTTATCGGGGTAATGTTGCCGACAGGGGGGCTGATACCCTGGAGCCCGAAAGCCTTATGAACTTCATCGTTAGAATTGTACCAGCTAATGCAGTTGAGTCCTTTTCGGATAATTCGAATATGCTTCAGGTAGTTTTTATTGCCATTTTGCTTGGGATCGGACTTATTCATATTCCACTTCAAAAAGGGCAGGCTCTCATTGAAGTATTTGATTCACTTAACGAAGTGGTTATCAAAATTGTCGACCTCATTATGAAGATTGCACCATACGGTGTTTTTGCATTAATGGCAGCTGTTATCGTCGATCTGGCCGGAGAAGATATCTCGAGAGCTTTTCAACTTCTGATGGCCCTGGGATGGTATTCCGTGACCCTTCTTTTAGGCCTGTTTCTACATGTTGCACTTGTCTACACATCCTTGTTCAAGATGTTTAGTAAGATGTCCATTTTTGATTTCTTTAGAGCTATAAGACCAGCCATTCTCTTAGGATTCAGTACCAGCTCCAGTTCTGCCACTCTGCCTGTGACTCTGGAGCGAGTCAAAAAAAATGTGGGGGTTGATGAAGAAGTGGCCAGCTTTGTTCTTCCGATCGGAGCTACTATCAATATGGACGGAACCTCTCTTTATCAGGCGGTGGCAGCGGTATTTATTGCTCAGGCCCTGGGTATGGACCTTACCTTTGCACAACAGCTCACCATTGTTCTTACAGCTACACTCGCTTCCATTGGTACCGCAGGAGTTCCAGGTGCTGGTGTGATTATGTTGGTGATTGTCCTCCAGGCGATTCAAGTTCCCGTCGAAGGCATTGCCTTGATTCTTGGAGTAGATCGTATTCTAGATATGTTTCGTACGATTGTCAATGTGACCGGTGATGCTGCGGTCTCTGTTGTAGTTGCGCATTCAGAAGGCAAACTAGGGCCTCTCCACTTTGATGAAGAGTAATCGGTTTTATTCTGTTTTTTTTGTTGTCCTCTTTGGCATAGACGCGTTCTTTTTTGGCTTGACGTCTGCTGATTTAGCTTTCGCACAGGCTCAGGAGGGCACCCTTCCGATTGTGAAGTCGTCGCAGTCCAATTCTACGGGATTAGATCCCCTACAGAAGGAAGTCTCTTTCGATCTTTCCACTACGTCCGAACTCTTAGGGTCTATTGAGGAGCTTCTTGACAGGGGATTAGGCGCCTTCTATCGCGCTGATTGGAATGAGGCCGAGCAGTTGTTTTCCCAGGCTTCTGAATTAGCACCGCACGATCCACGAGCCTACTTTTTTACTTCCATGATTCCGTTTTGGGGATATTTTTTTGTTTCCGAATCTTCGGAAGCGGCCTCTAAGTACTTTAGTAAATCGGCTAAAGCCCTTGAGCTCAGCAAGAAGCAGTTAGAGATGGTCCCTGACGATTCCACTATGATCCTTCTGCTTAGTGGTATCTATGGATATCGAAGTCTGATGGCGGCCAAAGAGAGTCGCTACATGCAGGCCATGAAAAATGGTATTGCAGGATTTGGGTTTACGAATCAACTTTTAGCTTATAGCAATATGCGAGCGGATGTCCGTATTGGTCGAGGGCTGTATTATTATATGGTGGGCAGTATTCCCTCAGAGGTACGTTGGATGTTTACACTCTTTCGCGAAAAAGGAAGTATTGAAAAAGGATTTCAGGAGCTTCAATTGGCCGCTCAAGACAACAGCTATATCGGCGATGAGGCTAAAATGATCCTTGCATACCTTTACGAAAAAGAAAAGAAACATCAAGACGCGATTACCTATTTGGATTTGCTTATCCAGGAATATCCACAGAATCCGATTTTTCTCTTTCTTAAGGCGAGTAATCTACGCGCTCTTGGAGAACAACAGGCGGCCTTTTTGCTATACCGACAGCTCTCTGAAGGAGAGAATCCCTCATTTTCGGCACTTCATCGTAAGAGCAAAGATCTTGCAGATCTAACCAGTCGGTGATTCTTTCTTACGTATCAATCGCTGAAAAAGAGCTCTTCATCTACCTCTTGAATCATTCGCCAGATCAGGGTTTGCGTGTCAAACACCAGGTGAAAGAAGCGTTTCTCTCTGGTCTGAATCACATAGTGGTAATGAAACCCTTTGCCGACCCGTTCCCGATGTGTCTGTCGAATCTTGTCAATTTGATGAGAAACACCTTCCTGGGTTTCGAAACGAAATGGTGTGATATGATGGGGCAGAGATGGATTGTGAAACCCACGTATCACATTTAAAACATTTACAGGGGGGAACTTCTCTCCGTTCATGATTCAATTATCTTGGTTCAATTGCATATTAAGGGCTTTTTAAAGCTGATTTCTGAGGTACTCGAAAATCAAATTACACATATATTATACATATATTCAACTCTCTTTTTCGTTATCCTGAGAAAAGTATAGATAGATAGGCCTAATCCAGTTTGACTGGAGCAGGAGGGAAGACGATCGGATGAATCTTTTGATTAAAACAGAGTAGAAGGTTGAATGAGATGGGTTCCTTGATTCCGACTGTTATTCACCTCTTTTGAGACAGCGTCAATGACGAGAGTATCTGCACGAAACGGATGTAAGACCTCCAGAAGTCGATCCGGTTCTTTTGCAAGAGGATCCATCCAGATCTCTATCTCTGCCGGAGTAAGCAGTGCAGGCATCCGGTCGTGTAAAGGCGAAAGCTGAGATGTAGCGGATGTTGTAATAATGGTAAATGTCTGGAGTGTGGTACCATCCGGAGTTTTCCAATGTTCATATAATCCCGCCATCGCCATCCACGCATCCGAAGAAGGGTGGATGTAATAGGGTTGTTTGCCTGTGCCAGCGTCTGCTGTCTTCCGCCCAGCACCACCAGTTGCTTTCCACTCATAGAATCCATTAGCCGGAACAATACAACGTCTTTGATAGAATGCATTCCGAAAGGAGGGTTTTTCGACCAGACTCTCACTTCGGGCGTTGATCATCGAATAGGCTCGTTTTTCGTCTTTTGCCCAATGGGGAACTAATCCCCAGCGAGAAAGGGTCAGTGTGCGATGAGTCTTACCCGACAGCGTCACAATCGGCATATAGCTTCCTGGAGCCACATTGTAAGCCTCAATCTCAGCCGGAAGTCCTCCTATATCGGCCTGAAAAGTCTCCGCCAGTTTCTGGGTATTTGCCTTAAGTACATAGCGTCCGCACATAGAATAAATCTATCATTTCAAGAGGTTAAAAATATATGTACAATATATGTAAATAGTGTTATTTTCGGGAATGGATCCTCGAACCCCTATGATATATGATCTTGAGCAGGATGTGCATCGCATTACCCTCTACAGTACCGTAGCCAGGGAGCATCAACATCGTGATTTACGTAATCGGCTCTACCTACATTTGGATATGAACTGTTTCTACGCTCAGGTAGAGCAGCGTGCTTACAATTTGTACGGATTTCCGCTTGCGATGGGAGGATGGAGAAAGCCCGACGGAACTGCACGGGGAATCGTGGCAACAGCGAGTTATGAAGCGCGTCGTTTGGGAATTAAAACGGCAATGAGTGCCTTTGAAGCGACTCAAATCTGCCCTTATGTCGTCTTCATGCAGATCGATTATGATAAGTATAAAGCGATAGGCCAACAGGTTCGTACGATTCTGGATCAATTTTCACCCGAGGTGGAAAAATACTCTATGGATGAGTATTTCATGGATGTGACGTTCTTGCGAAAGCGACCTCGTTCCGTGATCGAGACCTATGTGCAGCAGCTTAAGCATGAACTCTATCGACAGACCGGACTTGTAGCCTCAGTCGGAGTAGCTGGAAGTAAGACCTATTCTAAATTGGCATCTGATCTTCGTAAACCAAATGGAGCCATTATTTTACTCACTCCAGATGATATTGCGGAATACCTCTTTCCATTACCTGTAAAGGAGGTGTGGGGAATTGGCTCCCGGCGATATTGTCGCCTCCAAGAATGGGGTATTCAGACGATTTCCGATGCCCATAAGGCCGGTCCAGGACCTTTTCGGAAGATATTCGGACAAATGCAGGGACAGCTCTTTTATGAAATCATCACAGGGCGCGATCGTGCAAAAATCCTGGCCAATGACCATCATATTCCAGACGAAGTAAGCTATATGCATACCTTTTCAAACTGGACGTCTGATCCGGAACAGGTAAGGGGGGAGCTTATTAAGGCCGTTCGAAAGGTCTGTTATCGACTAAGGGGATATCATCGTAAAGCGATGCAGTGGGCGTGTCATATCCGATTTCAGGAGGCAGAATGGGATGGAACGACGTTCACCTTCCAAACGCCCGGCTATACCAATCTCGATGATTATGTTCTTCAAGCCGCTATTCCGTCTGCCATGAATCTGGTGACACGAGCCCTCCGTAATGGACGCACGATCCGGGGAGTCGGATTTCATACTATCGAAATGCGTTATCACGATCAAACCGAGCTGTTTTTCGCAGAAGAAGAACGGATGCGCGGCCTCTATCAGGCTACCGATTTTCTAAATAATCTTTATGGTGCCGATACGGTACAGAAAGCCGCGATCCGTACGAGTGTTCTAGGTAAAACACACTTCGTGAATCGGAGTTAATCCCGGAAATTCTATTCCATTTAGGTCAAAAAGATCAACTAAGATCCTCAAAAACGGATGGTAGCTCCAATGGATCCAGTGCGACCCAAAGTACTGTAGCCAACCACTTCATCAAATTGTTGATTTGTGAAATTTTGAATGTCGGCAAAAAATCGAACCTGTTCATTTATTGCGAGTTCACCGTAAAGCGCCAGAGTATAAAAACCAGACAGCTGATCAGGCCCGGGATCGAAAGGTCCTTTCAACCGCTTCCCTGCATAACGAAAAGAGGCCTCGAGTGACCATTTTTCCTGTGGCATAATTACAAGTTGACTGCTCATCAAAAAAGACGGTCTTCTGTAAAGATTTTCTGTTTTTATTCCGTCAATCTGCCCTTTACCCTTAACATAAAGAATACTGTTCGTCCATGCGCCAAAAGATCCAAATTCAACATGTGTTTCGGCCTGGAAACCAAGATCATGTTGTTTATCCCGATTGACGTAAGAACTAATCCAATTTTCATCCGTATAGAAGACAATCAAATCCGAAATATCACGCTTAAACCCGACTAGGCGAATATCTAATAACCCGTTCAAAAGCCCAAACTGAAATCCGGTTTCCAGATTCAAACTAGATTCAGGGCGCAACGCCGGATTTCCATATTCACTGTACAGCTGATAAAGAGACGGGATCTTATACCCGCTACTGAAGTTCATAAATAATCGGCTGGTATTAGAAAAGCGATAGACCGGATTCAAGGAAAATGTTGTATGCTGTCCATAAGTCGAGTGTGAATTAAAGCGAAATCCGGTTTCCAGATTCCAGTGATTCGTTTCAAAAAGGAGCGAGGAATAAAGGGAAATCGCATCACTTCTGGAATCCGCTCGACGGATGGGTTGACTCTGGAAAAGCCCAAAAGCGCTGAGACTTTGATAGGACTGCTGGGTCTGCTGTCGAATGAACTGTCCCCCTGATACCAAAGAAAATGTGTCATTAACTTTAAAAACACCATACGCATCTGTAATGACGGCTTCTCCCTCATAACGTCCTTCTGCCCACTTGGCAAATCCTCCAATGTGAGTGCTGTCATCCAAAAGATATCGATTTGATTGAGTTAACGATTGCTGAATGGAGAGAGATAAGCGATCCCGGGTGTATTCAGTTTGAAGACTGTGTGAAAACAACTTGCGCTCAGCCGTGTGATCCCGGTCATCCTGAAATGCACCCGCATCCAGATCTGTATCATACATGCTGAACAGGGATCGAGCCGTAATAACGAGTGCATCACTGAGACGGTATGAGAACGAAAATAATGTTCTATGCTGTTTGATCCCATCGCGGTCGAAACGTGATGCCTCCTCGATCGTGGCATCTGGAAGAGGACTGGCTGCAGAAATTCCACGGCTTTGGTGATAGCCATAGGAAATGGTGTAGGAAAAATTCTGAGTTCCTGCTGTCAGTCCAGTTTGGACTTTAGTGTCGTTTTGGGACCCTCTCGTAACGGTAATAGACGGTTTTACAATCAAGCCCGAAGAATAGGAGGCTTTTTTGGTAATGATATTAATCACCCCTGCTACCGCATCACTTCCCCAAAGAGTGCTTTGCGCCCCATTCAGAATCTCAATGCGATCAATCTGTTCAGGGTTGATATGATTTAAATCAGCTACCTGAGTGATTTGAGAGGGGTCACGCAAAGGAACTCCATCAAGAAGAATAAGTGTATATCCGGATGAACTACCCCACAGTGAAAGTTCCTGATTATTTCCTGGGGCTCCGGATGCCCCATTAATGTATAGAAGCGAGTTTTGTTGTAATAATTGGACCAAATTTTTGCCACGATTCCTCTCTACAATGCTAGGCGTAATTACAGTTACAACTTTACCGGTATGCGATTGTTTGGTCCCTGTTCGAGTTGCAGTTACCACCACAATATCGGGGGAGTAATATTCTAGAGAATCTGCGGCTGCTACAGAGAAGTAAAGTGATTGACTTTCCGACTCAATTTGTTGATCGACGGTTCGAGATTGGGCCGTAATTTCATCTGGCCAGAAAAGACTGCTGATAAATAAAGCAGTCACAATAGATTGGATACTGTAGTTCATGATGGATCCCAGTTATGTTGTGACTACATTCGAGAGTTGCCATGGAAATATAATGTGCCGTTCGTCTGCAAAGAGCGAACCTGCCAAGCATTACATCTCACGCTTTTCACCCGAAAGCATATGATTATGTGAATATCCTGGCAGGTCTTCTGGCTTTCTCCGTTATTTCTGCCTTCCCATTATTCACAGTGGCATGATGTGGAAATAACCCAATTGGAGATTACAGCTACGGGGATAGCACCGGACTTTCACCGGACTTCTCTTTTCATTCTTTTCAGAAACCAAGACAGATAAAAGTAGTACTTTTTTTTGCGAATTATCTATTCATTTTTTTTTTGAATGTTTTCCACATGATAAGATGGATTTTATACATCCATCGGGACGTTTTGTACCACAAAGAGTTGCGTGGATTTACAGCATCTCAGTCAAACGTAGCTCGTAATAAAACTTGATTATTTGTGCTGGTTTACAGGATTTAAAGCTTTTTGCTGTGTGTAAAATCAGTGTGGATAAAGAGATCATTTTGTGGAAAAAAAGACCTTTTTTTTCTTGAATGACCTTACCGTTGCATCTATATTGAACGTTGCAAAATTAGATAGATATGGTAAAAAACTGACCAATCGATAACCCCAGCTTCGAAGCCTTATGAAATTTCAACGTTTTTATACAAAGAATGAATGGAAAACCCCCTACGAAGACCTGACCTTCGAAGCCCGAAAGTCTGAAATCCGTAATCCGGACGGATCTGTCGTTTTCAAGATGGAAAATGTTATGGTTCCATCAGGTTGGTCTCAGGTAGCGACGGATATTATTGCTCAGAAATACTTCCGTAAAGCAGGTGTACCTGTTAAGCTCAAGAAAATAAAAGAAAAGGGTGTTCCAGCTTGGTTGCAAAAATCTGAAGCAGCCGATACAAAAACAGAAAATGTAGATCGCACTAACGAGCACGATTCCAGACAAGTGTTTAATAGGTTAGCTGGAACATGGACCTACTGGGGATGGAAACATAGTTATTTTGACAGTGAGGAAGACGCGAAGGTGTTTTATGATGAGCTTTGTTATACATTGGCCCATCAAATGACAGCTCCTAACAGTCCCCAATGGTTCAACACAGGTCTTAATTGGGCATATGGAATTAATGGACCGGCGCAAGGTCATTATTATGTAGATCATGAAACCGGAGAAGTTAGACTTTCTGAGGATTCCTACAGTCGTCCACAACCCCATGCCTGTTTTATTCAAAGCGTCGGTGACGATCTGGTAAACAATGGCGGAATCATGGATTTATGGGTTCGTGAAGCCCGTTTATTCAAGTATGGATCAGGAACAGGAACAAACTTTTCTGACTTAAGGGGGGAGAACGAAACGCTCAGTGGAGGTGGTCGGTCTTCAGGTCTTATGAGCTTCCTTCGTATTGGCGATCGAGCAGCCGGAGCCATAAAATCCGGCGGAACTACACGAAGGGCAGCCAAAATGGTAACTCTCGATTTAGACCATCCCGATATTGAAGAGTATATCAACTGGAAGGTCAAGGAAGAACAAAAGGTTGCATCAATTGTTACAGGATCCAAGATCCTCCAAAAGCACCTTAAAACTATTATACAACTCTGCCATACCCCAGTTGAAATGGATGGTCAGATGTATAACGGGGTTGTTAGTCGTGATCCTCTTAAGAATAAAGCCTTAGGAAAGGCTATTCGCGAAGCTAAACGAGATCAGATTCCTCTTAACTACATCGAACGAGTGATTCAACTTGCAGGACAGGGCTTTGTGGATATCGATTTTGAAACGTACGATACGGATTGGGACTCAGAAGCCTATTCCACTGTAAGTGGTCAAAATTCTAACAATTCTGTTCGCGTTCCGAATAATTTTATGCAGGCAGTCAAAGAGGATGATGACTGGGATCTGTATGGTCGTATCGAGAAAAGAAAAGCGGCAGAAGAAGGACGCGATCCCAAGCCGATGAAAACGCTTAAAGCACGCGAATTGTGGGATCAAATTGCCTATGCGGCGTGGGCGAGTGCCGATCCGGGAACTCAATACCACGATACAATTAACGAATGGCATACCTGTCCGGAAGATGGACCTATCAAGGCCAGTAATCCATGTTCGGAATACATGTTCTTGGATAATACTGCATGTAACCTGGCTTCTCTAAATCTAATGAAATTCTTTACGGACGAACATTATACGAGCTATAATGTGGAGTCTATCCGACATGCGACCCGTATTTGGACAACCGTACTTGAACTGTCCGTGTTGATGGCTCAGTTTCCATCAAAAGAGATCGCAGAGCTGAGCTATGAGTTTAGAACATTGGGTCTCGGATACGCCAACCTTGGAGCCGCATTAATGGTTCAAGGGGTTCCTTATGACAGCAAAGAGGCTTTTGCAATCTCTGGAGCGATTACGGCTATGATGCACATGACCTCCTACAAGACAAGTGCAGAAATGGCCAAGGAACTAGGTGCTTTCCGTGGCTACGAGCGCAACAAGGAGCATATGCTACGTGTGATCCGCAACCACCGAAGAGCCGCTTGGAACGTACCTGTTAAAGAATACGAAGGATTGACGATCAAACCTATGGGGATTGATCCCGAGATTTGTCCAGATTATCTTTTGAGTGCAGCGCGTGAAGATTCTGATGCAGCTCTTGCGATGGGAGAGACCTATGGATATCGCAACGCTCAGGTTACGGTTATTGCACCAACAGGAACTATTGGTCTGGTCATGGATTGTGATACTACAGGTATCGAGCCAGATTTTGCACTTGTGAAGTTCAAAAAGCTAGCTGGTGGTGGATATTTCAAAATTATCAATCAAT
>JAURMN010000098.1 GCA_030830725.1 Balneolales bacterium
GGAAAGGCTGATTTTGATGATCAAGCAGGCCTGTTTCACGGCGAAGTGATAGATCTTAACGATGTGATTACGTTTCAAGGAACTACTGTTCAGGGGTTAATTACCTCATTTAGAGAATCTGTAGACGATTACCTGAAGTTTTGTGAAGAGCGAGGCGAAGAACCGGAACGACCATTTTCCGGCAAACTACTTCTGAGAATGACGCCCTCGATACATAAAAAAGTGTATATCGAAGCTACCCGAGCAGGTAAATCTATCAATGAGTTTATCTTGGATAGGTTATCTGGATAAAATTATTTAGTTGATTCTCTCATTACATGAACGAACTCGAACTCATCATTGACTTTCACGCGGACGGAAACCGTCAGGGACCTGGTTCCACCGAAGATACACTCCTAGCATTGCGACTTATTGAGGAGGATAGGGGTAAGCAAGATTCACCGTTAAACATCGCCGACACTGGTTGTGGAACGGGTTCTCATACTCTCATACTGGCTCACAACAACTTCTTGACGCCAAGTTTACGGCAGTCGACTTATTCCCAGAATTTCTCAATAAGCTCAATTCCGAAGCCGAGCTTCAGGGGCTAAGCCATCGAATTCAGACTCTTGAAACCTCGATGGACGCATTACCCTTTTCTGAAGAGCACTCCGATTGTTCACTATTCGGAATCAAAGGCATTGCACGACAATCTCGACGAGTTCGAGTTATTTCAAAAAAATCAGGCGTATTACAGCTACGGATTTTATGTAGCACGGAAGGTGTGAGTGGTACTTCCAACATTTCCCTAGAAAATTATTTTTCCATTCCCATCCCAAATCCGCTGTAGTGTTCAGATAATTTCATAATATTAACCCCGTTTTAAACCGTGGAATCTATACGCATTCCACAAACCAAAAAAAGGAGTCCATCCTCCGGTAACTACCGGGTCATCGAAATCCTCTAGTTTTACATTATTGAATAAAACGTTCGCAGACATCCCTGCCGAATTCGCACAATACGATTCAACGCAGGTGATCTTGCTACCCGTGCCTTACGATGGCACAAGCACTTATGGAAAAGGAGCTGACAAAGGGCCCGACGCCCTGTTGGATGCTGCCACGAATGTCGAGCTCTACGACATCGAAACCGATTCAGAAGTCTACCAAAAGGGCATTTACCTCGCCCCCGCAGTAACCGAAGATCGCTCTCCCGAGCAAATGGTCGACGCGGTAGAAAAAGAGGTAACCCACTATATTAATGAAGGCAAATATGTCACCCTATTGGGCGGTGAACACTCGATCTCGATTGGGTCGATTAGGGCGTTTCGTAAAGCCTATCCTGATTTGACCGTCTTGCAGATTGATGCGCATTCTGATTTACGCCCCGAGTACCATGGTTCAGCCTGCAACCATGCTTGCGCCCTTCACGAAGCCTCCAAAACCTGTAATCTCGTGCAGGTGGGAATTCGCAGTATGGACAGCGTGGAACTTCCCTTCCTGAATAAGGAAAAACTGTTTACCTCCTATCGGATCCGCGCTGAAAAAGACTGGATGCAACAGGTGGTGGATCAAATCGGTCCAAAGGTCTACATCACGATTGACCTCGATGCATTTGATCCGGCGATTATGCCGTCGACGGGGACACCTGAACCAGGTGGATTATTCTGGAATGAAACCCTGGATCTTCTCAAGATGGTGTTCCGCAACAGCGAAGTCGTTGGATTTGACATCGTGGAACTCGCACCCATGGAAGGTCTATCCGCACCAGATTTTATGGCGGCGAAGCTCTATTACAAACTTCTGTCTTACCAATTTCATCTCTAATCCCATTACGTCAATGAACCAACCTATTCGTTCCTTCATGGAAAAACACTTTTTGCACTTCAACGCAGCTTCTGTAGTGGATGCGGCAAAAGGGTATGAAGCTCACCTGGCTTCCGGTAAAAAAATGCTGATTTCGTTAGCCGGTGCTATGAGTACAGCGGAATTGGGGATCTCGTTGGCGGAAATGATCCGTCAGGACAAGGTGCACATTATTTCGTGTACTGGAGCGAACTTGGAAGAGGATTTGATGAATTTGGTGGCGCACAACAGTTACAAGCGCGTGCCACATTATCAGGATTTGAGCCCTCAGGAAGAGTGGGAACTGCTTGAGCAGGGGTTGAACCGTGTCACAGATACCTGTATTCCAGAAGAGGAGGCCTTCCGTCGCCTTCAAAAGCATATTTTCCAGATTTGGAAAGAGGCAGATGTAGCAGGTGAGCGCTTTTTCCCACATGAATACATGTATAAGCTTTTGCTTTCCGGCGCACTCGAGCAGTATTACGAAATCGATCCTAAAAACTCTTGGATGTTGGCTGCAGCTGAGAAAAACTTGCCAATTATTGTGCCGGGTTGGGAAGATTCCACGATGGGTAACATTTTTGCTTCCTATTGTATAAAGGGTGAGTTAAATCCATCTTTGGTAAAATCCGGAATCGAATACATGATGTGGTTGGCAGATTATTACACTGAAACTGCAGGCGACGAGGGCATCGGATTCTTCCAAATTGGAGGAGGGATTGCAGGTGATTTCCCGATATGTGTGGTGCCGATGCTGTATCAAGACATGGAGCGCGAAGACACACCGTTTTGGAGTTACTTCTGCCAGATATCCGATTCTACAACCAGCTATGGCTCTTATTCAGGCGCGATTCCCAACGAAAAAATCACGTGGGGTAAACTCGGAATTGAGACTCCAAAATTCGTGATCGAATCGGATGCAACGATCGTGGCCCCATTGATTTTCGCTTGGCTGCTCGGGGAGTAATTCTCGCTAAAGGACGTTTATAGATGTCTATTACGGTCACTCTATAAATGGCGAGTGATTCCGGAAAAAAGTAGCTATGACTTCAAAAGAATGATTGTAAGCAGCAGCAAATTTCTTAAAATGGTTAGGTATTAGGCCAAATAATCTTTCTTTTAGGGATAGAAGATTTGCAATGATCAGACTAGGTCTCTTGGAATATGAAATGTCTCAAGTGCAAACATACATGGAAAAGAACAAAATGGCAGGAATATGTCTCTTTTCTTGCTAAGTGTCCGAAGTGTAAATCTAGATGGGTTCTTAGGTATTAGCTTTTAAATTGAATAGAAAAAGCAAAAGTTTCACCTATGTTTTACCATAACCCCTATAAAAAAAGCCTATCTCGTTATTAAGCAACAAGATAGGCTTTTGAGTGTGTGCCCTGGACTGGAGTCGAACCAGCACGCCGTTTCCAGCACTACCCCCTCAAGATAGCGTGTCTACCAATTTCACCACCAGGGCAGCATCTTAAAGGACGTAAAAGATAACACTTTTTTGTGAAGAAAAAGTATGGTACTCGACTCGAAACAAAGTACTCTTCGACCAAGCTTATCCGAGTCATTTTCAATTTCCGTAGAGTAGTATATCTCTCACTCTTCGAGCTGCTTCTGCGCATACTCATTATCCGGATCCATCTTCAACACTTGCTCGTAATAGGTACGGGCTTTGTCATGATCTCCACCTTTTTTCATGATGTCCCCCATCAGGATCCAGTTCTCCACGTCTGACGGATTTTGTTTGATGCGTCCGATCAGATATTGTAATGCTTCGCCACCTTTTTCTTCGAGGAACATGCAAAGGACAAGATTTCGGTGTGCCACAGCCAAATCTTGAAGTGAAATAGCCCGTTCGATGTCTTCACGAGCTTCTTTTAACGCCTCTTTTTGGAGATATGCATACCCTCTCAAGTTATAGAGGCGAGCACTTTCCGGGTCCAACGCCAAGGCCTTATTCAGGGCCTTTATGCTGGGATCCCACTGATTAAGTTTTTGCATCACCTCAGCTTCAAGGGCAAATCCCTCCGGAGCATCTGGCTTCTCTTTTTGAATCTGGCGGGACACATCGAGCGCATGATCAATGTCATCTTCATGCAAGAGTCGATATCCCTCTTCAATTTGTTCTTCTATCGTCATAGTCATGTTTAAAACAGGGTTACTTCGTCAATTCTGCACAGCGTTGCTTGTGATTTTTACTTATTTAGAATCCTTAATCTCTTCAAATTCAGCTTCCT
This sequence comes from Balneolales bacterium, assembly GCA_030830725.1. Classification (GTDB taxonomy): domain Bacteria; phylum Bacteroidota; class Rhodothermia; order Balneolales; family Balneolaceae; genus JAURMN01. The sequence continues at coordinate 4,058 of JAURMN010000098.1, forward strand.
CCATCTTCGAAACGTCCAATTTTTTGGAGGCGCGAGTTCCAGACCCACCAGCCTGAAAGCTATCCCCGCTTCGACGACTGCCACCAGCTGCTTCAGCCTCACGAGCCGCCCGTCCCATCGCAGAAATTCGCATAATAAACCGCGCCCATCGAAAGATGAGATAGAAAAAAGCGGCAAGTAAAATCCAGCGAATCATAACACTTAAATCTTACGGAATAATATGAATCTGCGTATTCCCACGAATAGGTTGCTCAAAAATCTGCTCTTCAATGTAGGCAAAGTGCTCCGGATTGCCCACAAAATCTACTTCTGTGGTATTGATAATCATTAGTGGAGCCTGGGTGTAATGATAAAAATAATGATTATAGGCATCGCTGAGTTCTTGCAAATACGTCGGGCTCATATCCCGCTCATAATCTCGGCCCCTAGCTTTAATATTTTGCATTAAGCGATCAACAGAACTCTGCAGATAAATCACTAAATCTGGTTTGGCTGAAACACCAGTCATGATATTGAAAATCGAATCGTACAATCCCAATTCTTCATCATCCAAGTTTAAGCGCGCGAAAATCCGGTCTTTTTCAAAGATATAATCGGATATCGAAAATGAGTGAAAAAGGTCTTTCGTTTGGAGCTGTTGTTGTTGTTTAAAACGGCTTGCCAGAAAGGATAGCTGCGTTTGAAATGCAAAACGCTGACGATCTTCGTAAAAGCGTGCTAGAAATGGATTATCCTCAAACTGTTCCAATACCACGCGAGCACTGTACTTTTCGGCTAGCATGGAAGCCAACGTCGTTTTTCCTGCTCCGATAACACCTTCAATAGCAATAAAATCGAACTGATTGGGCATGAATGAGAATGATGGATAGTGATTCAGAAAAAGAAGTCATACACTCAGCGAGTGTGGCTCCTGAATTTCGACAGATAAAATACACTCTTTTACCGGCTTTTGCTCACCAGTGAAGTGTAGTTTTTTTTAGGGTCAGCGGTTCAGCATGATTAAGCATCACTTGTATGGGTGTGAGATGAATTGGATCGATCCAATTCGGTTCAATCTCTTGTAAGGGAGCCAGCACAAACCATCGTTTCGAATATTCCGGATGTGGAATCGTAAGATTGTCTTGTTGAACCGATAAGGCTTTTTTTGTTTCGGTTTGCCATTCTAAGAGATCCTCCTGATGAGGCAGTGGTTCTTTATGCTCATGATTTCGCGGCAACACATATGCGGCAATAATATCAAGGTCAAGCACTCTTGGCCCCCAGCGTTCCGGGTTTTTCGGCCGGCCACATTCCCGTTCAAATGACTTAAGCTTTTGCAAAAGGGAGATGGACGATCCAGCCATGTCCTCTTCTGTTCCCTCCCATACAATCCTCGCAACGGCATTCAAAAAAGGATATTTCGACGGCCCTACGGGATCTGTCTCCCAAATGGAAGACTTGACAGCAGGCGCCGCAGAAATAGATTCCAAAAAAGCCCCGGCTCGTTTTAGCATAGCGTCGCGATCGCCTAGATTGGATCCCGCGGCTACGATTACTTCGATAAGTTGACCCGAGCGGCTCACTTTGCCTGAGAATATGACGTTCCCGGCCCGCCATCCGCTCCACCAACCTCCCCAACCACCCAGCTCATTCGAATTTCCGCATATCGGCTTGGAGTCTGAATCGGTGGAGGCATTTTCCTCAACGCGACGTGAAACTCTACATATTCTACATCGCTCCCATCCAAATATACCTTGATCGCATCCCCAATCTTCTGGCAAAGAGTTTCAATCAGTTTTTCGGACGGTCCAACCATCACTTCACGAATCAGGCCATCCATTGCTTCATAATTTGGAACACGCGATAAATCCTGAACATCCCGAAACGATCCCCTTACCACCACATCCACCTCAAAATTGTTCTTCGGTTCTGAAGGATCTCTCTCAGTCTCATACCACCCATGGTGAGCTTTATACCGAAGCCCTACAATCGAAAGTTGATCCGAATCTGGACGCAATAGCATAGAATCAGATGGGGGTAAACTCAATAGCGAATAGAATCAGAGGGTTGTAAGCTCAATCTTCTGTTCGAGTTCTCGAAGAATACGTTGATGCTTCGGACTTGCAGACATTCTCTCTTCGATGGTGGTAATCGCATGAATCACAGTAGAGTGATCCCTACCCCCGAAATGCAGCCCGATCGTTTTTAGACTCGACTTGGTAAATTTCTTGGACAGATACATCGCAATCTGACGGGCCTCCACCACTTCCTGCTTACGGGTTTTTTCCCGCACCTTGTTGGATTCGATCCCAAAATAATCACAAACATAATTTTGAATCGACTCGATCGATATCTGTGAATTCGAATTTCGCACCATGTCTTTGAGTACATTTTTGGCAATCGCGATATCAATATCTTGAACCTGGTGCAGGGAGGCTGTCGCCAATAGTTTAATAATGGCTCCTTCCAGATCGCGAATGTTCGACTTGAAGTTATGCGCAATAAACTCGAGAACCTTCGGATCGAGATCAATCCCGTTGTCTGAGGCCTTCCGCTCCAAAATGGCATAACGAGTCTCAAACTCTGGAATTTGAAGGTCCGCACTCAATCCCCAGCTGAAACGGGAGATCAAACGCTCTTCAATATCTGGAACATCTTTGGGTGCCCGATCACTGCTCAGGATAATTTGCTTGCCTTCCTGATGCAGTGCATTGAAAATGTGAAAGAATTCTTCCTGCGTTTTCTCTTTTCCGCTGAAGAACTGAATATCATCCACAATCAATACATCGATATTCCGATAAAATGTGGTGAATTCACTTGCACGGTTATTCCGTATGGCCTGAACAAACTCATTCGTAAACGTCTCGGAAGAGACATACAGAATGGAAATCTCATCTCCGTGATCCTTTTTTATCTTGTTTCCGATACTTTGGATCAGGTGCGTTTTGCCAAGACCGGTAGTTCCGTAAATAAAGAATGGGTTAAACGAGTTTTTACCCGGATTTTCGGCAATCGCCATCGCAGCGGACCTCGCTAACCGATTACAGTCCCCTTCAATAAATCTCTCAAATACGTAATTCGGATTCAGGTTGGAATCCACTTTGGTACGTCGGATTCCGGGAATGACAAACGGATTTTCAATTCGCCCGGGTGAATACTCGGTATAGGCGTAACTCATCTCTTGCGGGCGGACTGGAGGCATCGGGCGTTGTGGCAAAAATACGCTTCGGGATTCCGCAGCGTCTTCCGATTTCTCTACCAGAACGGAGTATTTCAATTTGATCTCATCACCCGCCACTTTGGAAAGGGTGGAGCGAAGCATACCATAATAATGTTCTTCAAGCCATTCATACCAAAATTGGCTGGGTACCTGGATGGTAAGTGTTTGCTCATCCAGACTGACAGCGGTAATCGGTTCAAACCAAGATTTATACTTCTGATAACTTATGTTATCCTGAATGATCTGAAGACACTCTGACCACGTCTTTTCGGCTAGTTTTCGGTTTTGTTCACTGATCGGATGGTTCACGTTCTGACTTCTTATAATACGTTCAAAAATGTTCTACTGACCTATTTTCTCAAAATTTCCGCTAAAGAGCAGTTATCCACAAGATTAACAGTGGATATCCCGGCATAATTCCTTTCGAAAATGTGCAAAAC
>JAURMN010000099.1 GCA_030830725.1 Balneolales bacterium
TCAAATAATCTAACCGGCTTAATCAGCAAATCATCAAAATCCAAGGCATTTGCCTGAAGCAAACGCTGTTCATAAATCTCATACACTTCCGACGTGATCTGATCGAGTTTACTCAGTACGAATTTTTCTTTGTATTGATCCGGATAGACGAGTTGATTCTTTGCATCACTAATCCGACGTTGAATGGTACGTGGACGGATTAATTTCGGATCGTAATTTAATTCAGTGAGAATCCGCTTGATGACTGTCTCGGAGTCCGATGTGTCATAAATCGAAAAATTTGGGGTATAGCCCAAAGCTGTACCCTCTGACCGCAAAATTTTGGCAAAAATAGAATGAAAGGTGCCCATCCAAAGGCGAGCCGAGAGGGAGGGTAGGAGCTTGAGAATACGCTCCTGCATTTCACGAGCCGCCTTATTGGTGAACGTCAGGGCCAGGATTTGTTGGGGCAGAGCTTTTTGCTGTTGCAGAATGTAGGCAATCCGATAGGTTAAGACTCGAGTCTTGCCGCTTCCTGCACCAGCAATAATGAGTAAAGGTCCGTCCGTAAGACTAACCGCTTTACGCTGTTGTTCGTTTAGTTCGGATAAAAAATCGGGTTGTCTAAGCGACATGCCTGTCACGATAGCTCAGCCAACATGGCTTGTAATTTTTCGAGAGAGTCAGATGTATCCGCTAGTTTTTGTCGCTCTTTTTGTACGACTTCTTCCGGTGCATTGTCGACAAATTGTGCATTGGATAACTTACCTTCGACATTTTTTTGGAAGGATTTGAGTCTGGCAATCTCGTCCGTTATACGCTGTCTTTCAGATTGTACATCGATGAGTCCCTCCAAGGGAATGTACATTTCGTAAGATCCGATCAGAAGATTACGACTCCCTTTTGGCCGATCCATACGTTCAGAAATTTCAACCGTAGGGGCGGCCAGGATGGCATTTAGCATCCAAGAAAAGGAGGAGAGTTGCTTCGTATCCTCTTCAGATGAGGTTTTAATCAGAATGTGGATGGGTTTTCGAGGTGACAGATTTAATTCAGCCTGCGTATTTCGAACCGAAGTGATCATGTGTTGCATTGACGCAAACTGCTTCATGCTTTCCTCGTCCATAGGGGGAGAGAAGGTGTCAGGCCATAAGGAGATCGTTAAGGCTTCATGTGGAGTACGATCATGAATTCGACTCCAGATCTCTTCGCTGAGAAATGGCATGAATGGATGTAGCAGTTTCATCAGTACTTCAAAATACCCAAAAGCTCGTTGCAACTGATCGTTGTCAATGGCTACTCCGGGGGTATCGGGTTTGATTAACTCGATATACCAGTCACAATAGTCATCCCAAATTAGGGCATAAATTGTTTTAAGGGCATCATTGAGTCGATATTCATCGAAATTTCGATTCATGTCCTCTATAGCTCCTAAAATCCGGGTTGCCATCCAGGCATCCGCCACACTCTGAGGTTGTAAATCCAGAACAGGCCTAAAAGAATGCTCCACAGCAGGATCACGATTCAACATCAAAAACCGAAACGCGTTCCATATTTTATTGGCAAAATTTCGCCCCTGCTCACAAAGGGCTTCATCAAAGAGGAGATCATTTCCGGCTGGAGAAGAGAATAACATTCCAACCCGTGTGCCATCCGCACCATACTGAGCTATCAAATCAAGGGGGTCGGGTGAATTACCTAGAGATTTTGACATCTTACGACGCTGTTTATCCCGGACAATTCCATGATAATAGACATCACTGAATGGCTTTTCACCTCGGAAAGCATAACCGGCCATAATCATACGGGCAACCCAGAAAAACATGATCTCAGGTGCCGTAACCAAGTCTTGTGTGGGGTAATAATATTGTACGTCCCGATTTTTCGGATCTTTGAAACCATCAAAAACAGAGATAGGCCAGAGCCAAGAACTAAACCAAGTATCCAAAACATCTTCGTCTTGTCTAAGCTCTTCCAGCGTAACGGGTCGCCCTGCTTTTTGAGTGGCTTTTGTGGCTGCCTCTTCCTCATTCACAGCGATCACATAGTCGTGTTCACCACTTCCAAAATACCAGGCCGGAATCCGATGTCCCCACCAGAGTTGTCTGGAAATACACCAATCTTTGATGTTTTCCATCCAATGCTGATAGGTATGCACAAATTTTTCGGGATGAAACCGAATTTCCCCGTTCAATACATTTTCTAAAGCAGGTTTTGCCAACTCCTCCATTCGAAGGAACCACTGCAGGGACAGGCGAGGCTCAATCACGACGTCCGTGCGTTCGGAGTACCCAACACTATTGGAAATCTCTTCCGTTTTGACGAGAAATCCTTCTTCTTCCAATGCGATGACCATTTTCTTTCTGGCTTCAAAACGGTCAAGCCCTGAAAATGGTGTATTTGGCAAGGCCACCATGGCATCCTCGGTTAACATATCGAGGATTTCCAGACCGTGCTTAAGTCCGATTTCATAATCGTTAGGATCGTGAGCCGGAGTCACTTTCAAGCAGCCTGTACCGTACTCTTGATCCACATACTCATCGGTAATCACCGGTATAATCCGATTTGAGAAGGGAACACGTACCTGTTTTCCAACAAGATGCTGATAACGAGTATCATTTGGATTAACCGCAACCGCAGTATCCGCTAAAATAGTCTCTGGTCGAGTGGTAGCGATGATGACATATTCTTGTGTGATAGTATTTCCTGGGGATTCTTGATCACTTTCAACTACCGGATATCTCACAAAATAGAGTTTTGATTGGCCATCTTTATAGATCACCTCTTCGTCTGAGAGGGCGGTTAATGCGGCAGGATCCCAGTTGATCATTCGGAGTCCACGATAGATCAATCCGCGATCATATAAATCGATAAAACAATCTCTTACGGCAAATGAAAGCTCTTCTTCAAGGGTAAAACGAGTACGTTGCCAGTCGCATGAAGCGCCAAGTTTGCGTAATTGTTGTAGAATAATTCCACCATGCTCATGGGTCCAGTCCCACGCATGTTTTAGAAACTCGTCTCTTGAGAGATCGCTTTTCTTTATCCCGGATTTTCGAAGCCGTTGGACAACTTTTGCCTCCGTTGCAATGGAGGCGTGATCAGTGCCCGGTACCCAACAGGCATTTTTGCCCAGCATCCGAGCTCTTCTTACTAAAACATCCTGAATGGTATTATTCAGCATGTGCCCCATGTGAAGTACACCGGTTACATTTGGCGGTGGAATCACCACGGTGAAGGGTTCACGATGGTCAGGCTCAGAATGAAAAAATCCCTGCTGCTCCCAAAATTCGTTCCATTTACCCTCAACCTCGGATGGTTGATATTGTTTTGGGAGATTGTCCGATTGGCTTAAAGAGGTTTTTTCCTCTGACATAACAGGGATCGACTTAGCGCTTACGAACCAGCCTGACTCCGAAATGCCCGTCACATCCATGTACATGAGGGAGTGTCTGATAGGCTTTTCCGTCCTCGATCAGCACCTCTTCAGGTAAGAACTCGGATAAATCTTCCAGTTCGAATGCGTCATATTTTGCTAAGAATTTATGAACCTGGTCCATATTCTCTTCGGGCTCAAGCGAGCATGTAGAATAGACGAGACGACCGCCTTTTTTGACCATATTCGCGGCTTCTTCAATTAACTCTTCTTGAAGTTTCATAATAGCTGTGAGGTCTTCAGGAGTTCTTCTCCAACGAAGATCAGCCCGTTTCCCGAGTACCCCGGTTCCAGTACACGGAGCATCGAGAAGTACACCGTCAGTCACTTTTAAATTGAGTTCCAATACATCTCCCCGGCGGATATGAATATTCTCGGCATTACAGGCTAGTGCACTTTCAGCCAATTTTTCGAGTCTTGACGGATTAATGTCCACAGCTAAAATATCTCCATTCCCACCCATCAAATCGGAGATCATAATCGACTTTGTTCCTGGTGCGGCACAAAGATCGTAAATCGATTCACCCGGTTGTGGGTCCAAAATAGTAGGAGCCATGCCTGCAGCAACATCCTGAACCTGGCAGAGGCCTTTTTCCAGTAGTCCCTTTTGAAGAAGGGGTTGCAAAGAGGACACCTTGTAGTAACCGGGTAACCAGTCGGATGCTTCAAATTCTACACCGGCCTTTTCTAGACGAAGTTCGAAGTTCGCAGATGTTGTGCGGAGCGAGTTTACGCGAACGGTATATTGAGGGCGCTGGTTGTTCGCCGTCATCAGTTGAAAGGCTTCACGCTCTCCAAATCGTTTCACCCAACGTTCTACAAGCCATTCTGGGTGAGAATAGGTGACAGCAATCAGTTTTTTTCGATCTGCAAATGCAGGGCGGGGTAGATTGTCAAAATCGCGTTGAAAATTTCTTAGAATTGCATTGACCAGATCTCCGGATTTAGAGCCCATCGATAGTTTGGCGATTTCAACCGCTTCATTGATGGTAGCATAATCCGGAATCTGCTCCATGTACAACATTTCGTAAAATGCCAATCTGAGGATATTCTTTAGATCTGCTTTCATCTCCTCAACGGAAATACTAGAAAACTCATCGATGAGGAAATCGAGATAACTGCGTCTTCTTAGTACATTTTGGACAAATTCACGAACGAGTGAACGGTCACGTGGTTCCAGTTGGTCAGCTTTTGAGAAATCAAGTCGTCCCTCCTCATCGAAGGCAACAAGCATCTCCACACTCACGGAACGGGCAGTTAATAACGTATTCAAGGCTCTGAATCTAGGTTAATAAATCGGTTCTTTATCAAACTTTCAATATACACAGTGCGCCACCGATTTGCCACCTTATTTTTCTTTTTTAAAGGAATTTGGATTGATTTTTGAAAAGGTTGATCGTATTTTTGGTTTCTTTTTAAAAACGCATTTTAAGAATCTGCTTAAATCTCATCATATTGGCAGATTTTAAAGTATTAATCATTTCCCGCAGAATCATTTTCCCATGAATAAAGGTAGAATCGCTCAGGTAGTCGGACCCGTAGTCGACGTAGATTTCGAACAAGGCCAACTTCCACCCGTGTTAAACGCACTTTATCTTGAAAAAGAGGACGGCTCAAAACTTTTTCTTGAAGTCGCCCAGCACCTTGGTGAGAACAGAGTCAGAACGATCGCTATGGACTCCACAGACGGACTTGTTCGTCAAATGGAAGTGATTGATTCCGGAAGTACCATCTCAATGCCGGTTGGAGAAGATATTCGTGGAAGACTTTTTAATGTGGTAGGATCAGCTATAGACGGTATCGCAGAACCCAAGGGAGATAGACGCTACCCAATCCACCGTGAAGCTCCATCTTTTGAAGACCTTGCTACCACAACTGAAATGCTGGAAACGGGTATTAAGGTGGTTGACCTGCTTTGTCCGTATGCCAAAGGTGGAAAGATTGGTCTTTTCGGAGGAGCTGGTGTAGGGAAAACCGTTTTGATTCAGGAATTGATTAATAATATCGCAAAGCAGCACGGGGGTCTTTCCGTTTTTGCGGGAGTGGGTGAAAGAACCCGTGAAGGAAATGACCTTCTCAGAGAATTTATTGAGTCTGGGGTTATCACTTATGGCGATGAGTTCCGCGAATCTATGGAAAAAGGAGAGTGGGATCTTAGCAAGGTAGATCATGATAAGCTTAAAGAATCTCAGGCCACTTTGGTATTCGGCCAAATGAATGAACCTCCAGGAGCACGTGCACGTGTGGCCCTTTCAGGTTTGACTGTTGCCGAATATTTCCGCGACGAGGTATCCAGAGATATCCTATTATTCGTCGACAATATTTTCCGTTTTACACAGGCGGGATCTGAAGTATCTGCGCTTCTGGGTCGTATGCCATCCGCGGTAGGATACCAACCTACATTGGCCACAGAGATGGGGGATCTGCAAGAACGAATTACATCAACTAAAAATGGATCCATTACTTCAGTACAGGCGATTTATGTACCTGCTGATGACTTGACCGATCCTGCACCAGCAACGACATTCTCTCACTTGGATGCCACGACGGTACTAAGTCGTGCTCTGACTCAGATCGGAATTTACCCTGCGGTGGATCCATTGGATTCTACTTCACGTATTATCGATCCTAAGATTGTAGGCGATGCGCATTACAATGCAGCACAACGGGTTAAAGAAATTCTCCAAAAGTACAAGGATCTTCAGGATATCATTGCGATTCTCGGTATGGATGAGCTTTCCGACGAAGATAAACTCGTTGTGTCTCGTGCTCGCCGTGTTCAGCGTTTCCTCAGCCAGCCTTTCCACGTGGCTGAGCAATTCACAGGTCAAGCAGGGAAGTATGTAAAGATCGAAGACACAATTAAAGGCTTTAACATGATTATCGATGGTGAATTAGATCATCTGCCCGAAAATGCTTTCCACCTTGTTGGAACGATCGAAGATGCCATCGAAAAAGGTGAAAAACTGATCAAAGAAGCTCAAGCCGCGTAATTCTCGAATTCTGAATATCTCTAGATAAACCTCATGGCTGATTCTACTTTTTTTGCCCAAATCCTTACACCTGAAGGGACTCTCTTTGTGGGGGATGTAAACAGTGTTAAGGTGCCAGGGACAAATGGTGCCTTTCAACTCTTGACACGTCACGCCGCGATTCTCTCTTCGCTCGAACCTGGAGAAGTAGAAGTAAAACAAGCCACTTCCCTTCAGAAATTCTCCATCAGCGGTGGATTTATTGAGATGAGTCAGAATTGTTTGACCCTTATTGCTGAATCTGTTCAGGGTCAGTAATACTGGGAAAAGCCGTTGCGTAAGCTTCTTGTTTTAAAGCCACCAACTGGTCTGTAAGGTATCTGTGAAGGTGAGCTGCAATTCGGTTGTTAAGATCTTGAAGAGCAGTCTCTTCCTTTTGGTTCTTCTCAAGGATTGCTTCGATACCCTCCACCGGAGTTCCTACATCCACCCATAGATGAGGTTTTGAGGACGACATAAGGTGTGTATATACCGCTATTGGCACAATCCGCACAGTTACACCCTCCTCAATACATTTCCGGATCAACCATCCGATTCCAGCTTCAAATTTGGGCAAGTCATCTGCAGGCGCATTGATTTTACCTTCCGGATAGATAAACAAACTGGCCTTTTCCCGTTTCATCGACTCCAACGCATATCTCATGGATCGGATTACACTTTTGGTTGTGGCCAAATCGATTGAAAAGGCTCCAATGAATTTAAAAACCCCATATTCCCGCATCTGTTTGAGCTCCATCACCGCTCTGGCCTTTTGATGAAAGCGAGTTTGATTTAGTAACAGAGGCAGGATTCCATCCCACCAAGAGGTATGATTTAGATAATAAATGGTCCTATCTTCCAAGGTGGGGGAATACTGTTGCTTGATCGTAACCGATGCAAATCGGAATCTAAAAAGCCAGCGTACCACCATCCCAAACAAAAAGAGAATCAGTCGACTCTCATTTGAAGCGATAAACGAATTTTGTGCGTGATGGTCAGCGTCTGAGTGTTCTGTCTTCATACTTCAAAATACAAAAACAACCGGATCCAAAGATGATTGAATCTTTGAAGTCTGTTACCCCCATTTCTATCGAAGTGCTCACTAAAAAAGGGGAAATGAGCATTCGATGGGCGGATGAGGTGACACATGTCTATTCTCTGTTTGGTTTACGAAAAAATTGTCCATGCGTCATGTGTAGAGGTGGGCACGAACTGATGGATCAGTTTGAACCCGGCTTCTTTTTAGTCGATCCCTCTCTAACTACCGGCGGAAAAGACCTTCGGATAGAGAAGATCCTACCTATTGGACATCATGCCATTCGAATTTATTGGAGTGACGGTCACAACGAAGGTATGCTTCGCTATGAAAATTTGCGTTACTGGGGCGAATGGATTGAAAGAAACAAGAATTCTGATCAAGAATAAGCGCCAATGGCTTTGCTGATACGATTGTTCAATGCCGGAAGGATAGGGTGGAGACTCTCTTCCGGAAGCGATTCAATGTAAATATATTGAAGTCCAATCCGATCAGCCCAGCGAAATAAATCATAGAGAAGGGTAGCCATCGTTGAAAAATCTCCCTCTACATGGACCACTCTTCCCGAAAACAATTCAGGTTGCCCGGCTGAATGTAAAATCAAGAGGCTGTTATCAGGTAACGAGGCTCGCAGTGTTCCATCAGGATGACGCTCACTTGGAATCCAGTAGACGGAAGCATTGGGTTTATAGTGCGTATATTTCATTCCGGGGCTTCTGAAACCTTCAGCAGAGACCGCCTCTTCAGACTTCCAGTGTCGAACTGGAATTTGAGAAACGTGTGATAAGGATGCGGTATCCAATGCTCCTGGTCGAAGGATAACAAATTCCTGAGGGTCACGACAATCAACTACTGTTGATTCAAGACCAATCTGTGTATTTCCACCATCCACTACACAGATTGTACCCTCATAGTCTTGTTCAACGTGACTTGCACGTGTTGGACTCGGCTTACCGGATGGATTTGCACTGGGCGCAACCAAGGGTCCTGTTTTTTGAATTACATCTAATATGATTGGATGAGCTGGAACTCGAAGCGCCACAGAGTCGAGTCCTGCTGTAATTGTATCCGGAACATCCGGTTTTTTGGATAAAATCAGGGTTAATGGACCTGGCCAAAATACTTCCATTAATTTTTTTGCGGCTTCGCACGGTTCTTCAGCAAATTGGCCCACCTGATGTATTCCATCAACATGGACAATCAGAGGATTATCCTGAGGACGTCCTTTGATTCGGAATATGGCGTCTACGGCCTTCGGGTCGGCGACTACGGCAGCCAATCCATATACGGTCTCGGTGGGAACTGTCTCCACTTAACCAAATTTTAGTTTTTGAATGGCCAGTTCTTTGTCAATGATCATAATCCTTCTGCTCTCTTGTGAAGAATAAAATCCAGGGATTGCCCCGAATAGTCGGAATAAAGTTCAGCCAGATAACGCTCAACGGCCTCAAGATCGTTTAAATTCGTGGCAATCAATCGAACCACATTGTCTTTTTGGACCAATTGAAAAGGGTGATCCTCTCTATTCTGCATCCGTTGAATCAAATCTTGAAATAATCCTTTCTCGAAAAAGATTTTCCCCTGTTTTGTATCTGCATCGGGGCTTTGTAGCCAGAGCTTACCTGCCCTCATCGTCACTTTTTTTATGGCCCACTGAGCAGCCATCCACTTAATCTTGGAGGCTCTGAAAAGGGTAGAGGCTTCTTTGGTTAGGGGTCCAAAGCGATCGGTAACTTCCTCTTGCCAATCGTGAAATTCTTTTAGAATCTCTGCACCGGCAAGTTTTCGGTACAAATTAATCCGCTCTACTGAATCAAGGATGTAGGTCTGATCAAGGAGAGCCGTTTCATCGAAGTCCAGAGCCGTTTCCGAGGAAGAAAGTGATGATAGTGTGGCGAGGGATCGTGAAGAGTCAGATTTCTCCATAACGGATCCATCTTTATCAATTTTTGCGTTACTGTGAGAATTTATTTCGGATACCGAAGCAGATTTGTCGAATTCCGACCGATCGACAGCAGAATCAGAATCGGTCACCGCTGGATCTTTCTTCTCAAACAAAGAGCTAAATTCCGTTTCTTTCAGCTCTTCGACGGTTTCATTCAGAATCTTGGTGTACAATTCAAACCCGATATCATTGATAAAACCGCTCTGTTCGGCACCTAAAAGATCACCCGCACCTCGAATATCCAGATCCCTCATGGCAATATGAAACCCGGCTCCAAGATCCGAAAACTCTTCCAATGCTGTTAATCTTCTGCGTGACTCGGGACTGAGTTCATTAAGTGGTGGTGTGATTAGATAACAAAAAGCTTTCCGATCCGATCGCCCTACTCTACCCCTCAATTGATGTAATTCAGAAAGGCCGAAACTATGAGCGTTGTGAATCAGAATGGTGTTCGCATTTGAAATATCAATTCCATTTTCAACAATATTGGTCGATAGAAGAACATCAAACTTATGCTGATAAAAATCCTGGATTATGGTTTCCAGTTGAGTTGCCGGCATTTGACCATGAGCCACACGAATGCGAACGTCGGGTACCAGGCTGCGAATTAAATCACCAAGTTCTTCGATGCTTTGGATGCGATTATGAACAAAAAAGACTTGACCCCCGCGTGTAATTTCATGTTCAATGGCTTCAGCAATGAGTTCTCGATTGAAGGCATGAATTTCAGTGTAAACAGGTTGTCGATTTGGCGGAGGTGTCTGAATAATGCTCAAATCTCGGGCACCCATCAGTGAAAATTGCAAGGTTCTGGGAATAGGTGTTGCCGTCAACGTTAACACATCCACTGTAACTCTGAATTTTTTTAGTTTATCCTTGACAGCCACCCCAAACCGTTGCTCTTCATCAATAATTAGAATCCCCAGATCGGCAAATTGAACATCCTTAGAAACCAAACGATGTGTGCCGATCAAAATATCCACCTTTCCATCGGCCAAATCCTGAAGGACTTCCTTTTGTTTAGTAGATGGA
>JAURMN010000100.1 GCA_030830725.1 Balneolales bacterium
CGATTGGCTTTGATTGAAGAGACAGGAGGGCCCAGAACCGAATTACCGGTTCGATATAAAGAATCAATCCAAAAGGTGCCGCACATTCAGACTGTTTCGCCCTTAAAGTTTACCATTACCAGTCCCGGCGAATCGGCTACGGGCCCCTATTATGTCACCTTTGCCGTAGATGCCGAGGCGTACACAAAGATCTACTCCAGACTTTTTGAATCGGTGGATACTTCAGAACTGGCGTGTATGAAACAATCTAAATCCGGTGCATTAGTGGGTCGTGAAATCCTAAATATTCAAAATTGGACTATTGGAGAGGACGTCACCCTGTATTCTTTGCTTCATGATGTTGCTGTCCCTCTCCACATCTGTGGCGATATAGAAGATCTGCACCAGCTTTATCCCGGATCCGAGACTCAACTGATTGTTCACGCCATCTATTATGGTGAACTCAGTCAAAATCCAGACAAAGTAAATATGTTCTGGATTTCACTCGATGATGAGGCATACTTGAATCAGGTAGAAGAAGCCTTACGGGAAACCTTTCAATGGGATGAATATCAGGTGACGCTTCAAAGTGAAGGAGCCATGATGGCGCAAATCAGTGAATTTACGGCGACGATTCAGCAAATCATCCGACTTATCTCCTCCGCCGTACTTGTTACGATTTTGATTGTTTCTGCCAATACAATCGCCATTTCTACACGGGAACGCTATCCTGAAATAGCCCTCTTAAAAGTGTTGGGGTTCAAAAAGACGGCAATTCTTATCCTGATTATTGCAGAGTCCATGGTACTGGCGGTCATAGGAGGAATGGCCGGGACAGGTCTGACATGGCTACTGTTTCGTCCCGATCCGGTCAGACAACTTCTGGGTATGACCTACGCCTATTCATTACCCGAATCGATTTATTGGTCTAATCTGGTGATTTCACTTTTGCTGGGTGGAATCAGCGGATTTATTCCTGCACTCAGAGCGACTGAGATATATGCAGCAACTCTACTTCAGCGATAGTCAATGCCCCGTCAACTCCCCTTTCGCTATGTTCTCGGAAGCCTGATTCAGCGCAAGGGATCCGCATTATTGACTGTTGGGTCCTTTTTCCTGGTAACTCTGATCTGGGTCTCTCTGCAAGCGATGATCTCGACCATCGATGAGACCCTCTTGAGCTCCTCAATGCCGGACAGAGGTATACTTCTATCCAAACAGGCCTCTGCAGAAAATCAAAGCCGACTCCACTCCGAGTGGATACACTCCTTTGAGGGGTTTGCGCCCTTATCAAAAAATGCGGATGGCGATGGAAAACTGATTCCCACACTGGCTGCTACCACATACGCTGAACATAGTGACCAAAGATTTCAGATCAGTGTGAGAGGATTGGATATTTCAAATGCTCGCAATGCCTTTCCAAAATTTAGTCTCATTGATGGAGTAGTGCCTCAACCCTATTCCAATGAAGCGCTAATCGGTCATAACCTCGCCGCCTCACTTGCTATTGGCACGGGTGACACCCTGCGGGCTTGGCGGACATCCTGGACCTTGAGTGGCGTTTTTCGAGATCAAGGTACTCCGTTTGAATCGGAACTCTGGGTTGACCTTTCGTCCCTATATCCGATCCTCTCCCGAGATGAACCTGGTAGTGCGTGGTTTCAGATTTCGGATCCTACACTTTTCACAGTGTTGAAAGAAGAGAGCGAACGTAAACTGCATGGAAGAGTCTCCGTTTACACCGAAGCCGAGTTTTTTTCAAAAAAAGCGTTTGCCACAGAGGAGCTTAGACTACTGGTGGCATTTGTCACCATAATCTTATCCTCAGGAGCCATTTTAAGCTCGTTGAACACGCTTTATGCATCACTTTCCGGCAGAGAACCCGAATTAGCTACTTTTCGGGCACTCGGCTTTGGCAAATTAGCAATTGTGGTATCGGTTTTATCGGAGGCCGTTCTCATCGCACTAACTGGAGGAATCCTTGCTGCATTTGTCGCATTTCTCTTAAATGGAATTACTTTTCGCACACTTATATCAGGGATCGGTTATCTTTCTTTTTCCCTGAAAATTGAGGCATCCCATCTAACTTCTGGATTGATCTTTTCGTTTTTGATGGGATTAATGGGTGGATTTTTTCCGGCTCGTCAATCGATTCGAAAGCCAATCATGGATTCTTTGCAGCGAGCTGTCGGCCTGCTGTTTCCGGTATTTACTGGCCTGGCTGGAGTCTTTGCGGTCGGAACAGCCCTGATCCTTGCTCCCGAGAGTTCTGCACACGGACAGTCGGTAGAAATCCATTTTGACCTGAATGATACTGCGCAAGATTCTCTCACCATAATACCGATTCAAGAAGCCAAAAACAGAGCTCAATCCATTCATCCAACTTTAGACAAAATGGAGCTTCTGATTGAACAAAAACGCTATGAAGAAAAAATCGAAAAGCTTAATAAATGGCCATCTCTTCAGCTATTTACACAGTTTTATCTACTCAGTAGTCCGAATCAATATCCAAGGGCTGATGCTCAAGGAAATCTGGAATTGATCTCTCAGGGTAAACCCAATGACTTTATT
The DNA here is from genome assembly GCA_030830725.1 of Balneolales bacterium. GTDB lineage: Bacteria > Bacteroidota > Rhodothermia > Balneolales > Balneolaceae > JAURMN01. The sequence goes on from JAURMN010000100.1 coordinate 2,551, forward strand.
CTGCGGATTGAAGCACGGCAGGCGCTTAGGGGAACTCTGCAATCTACCCATACACTGGAGATTCTTTTTGCTGAAAAGGAGAAGCTCTCTCTCGAAAAAGAATTGGTTTGGTTGGAAATCGAAACGGAACTTGAATATCTCTATCAGCATTGGTACTTCCTAAATCAAGAGGAAACCCTGCTGAATGAGCTTTTACTGTTACTTCGAGATCAGGTGCAAACAAGAATTCAGGCTTTGGAAGCTGGATATGAGAGCGAATTGGATCTTCTGCCAGCTGAATTTGCATTTCAAGATAATTTGCGTGAGTACCAACGAGTACAACAGGAAAAAAATCTGCTATTATACTCCTTGGAGCGCTTTCTCCAGATGGCGCACGTCGTTCCTTCCGAGCTGAGTAACGGACTGTCGACCGAGACGGCGGATGTGGTCTGTGAATTTCTTTGCGAGGAAACCATAGAGCTTTGGAGTAGTACAGAGCACCCCTATTTGCAGTGGTTTGATTTATCGATCGGTGCAAACAAAGCCGAGCGTCGCCGAATTCAACTCCAGGGATTTCCTCAGCTCGATCTTGCGGGTAGAATCGACTACTCAGGGCCTACCGGGCTATTCGGGGCTGACCTTCCAGGCTTATCCCCATTACAGGCCAGAGCGGGATTTGAAGTTCGATTTCTATTCAAAGAATCCCGAGCCGCCCAACAGAAAGAACAAAAGCTTTTACTCACACTTAGAGAAATAGAACAACTTCGTGAGGAGTGGATTCTGCAAATGGACGAGGATGTCAGACAGGCCATTCATCAGATAAAAATCCAATGTATTAAACGACAACAAGTGATATTAGCTCACGAACAAGCCTTTGAAATCTACACTTTAAGAAAAAAAGAGGCTCGTCAAGGGCTCGTTAGCCACGATATTCTGCTGGCTTCACACATCGAGGAGGTTACCACACGACAACGCCGATTACAATCGGATTGGACCGTAATGGAGCAAAAATTTGAGTTAGCCAAACTCCTGGCCAGGCCTCCTTCACTATGGTCAATTGACAATTAATTTAAAAAAAATGGAAGCTTCAAAAGACGATCAATTCCCTATGGAGAATCGATCTGCGGATCGGGTAAAAGAACTGGCAAATGAGCTCAAAATGCCCGATTCAATTAAAAATAAATCTTCTTTTTGGATCGCTATGAGTATTCTCCTTCTCATGGTGCTATCAAGTATCGCAATAGTATGGCGCAGTTCGTTTTTTATGGAAAAAACCAACGTAAGGAGTCAGCGGATTGAGAACATTCAATTTGGACCGATAGCCACAAGTTTACTTCGTTCGACTGGATCCAGTTACTTCCCAAACTTGGTTGAAATCAAATCACCTGCTCAAGACCCGATTCTTAAGAGATACGTTCGTGAAAATGAGCTTGTTCAACAAGGTCAGAAGTTACTTGTATTTGAAACGCGATATCTGGATCTGGAAAGAAAAGAACTTCTTATCGAATTGGAGGACGAACGTCAGCGCAGGAGACAATTACGGGAAAAACAACTTATCGGAACAATTTCATCCTCAGATCTGGATCGATCAGATTTCATCATTCAAACCTTAAGAACACAACTGGAAAAGATCGAGCAACAGATACAAGATCGAATAATTCGTGCTCCATTCGATGCAATCGTCACCCGAGTTTGGGTTAACGAAGGCGAGAGTGCTTCAGGTACTGTCATTGAATTGGCACGACGAAATGAACTCTGGATAGAGACCAATATACGTCAGGAGGAAATTTCTCGAGTTCATGTTGGGAATCCCGTTGTAGTCATGTTTGAAGCCGTTCCATCCATGGAGTTTGCTGCGCGTGTTGTTTCCATCTCCCCACTCGCAGACTACTCCATGGGTACAGTTACCGTTCATCTTTCATTAGTAGAACCAACGACTGATCTTCGATCTGGATACACTTCTCGCCTTTTTTTTACTCAAGAGCCTGTTTTGGCTAATCGCCCAGTAAAGATGGCTCCAGGTCTTCCTATTGAAGCAATCTACTGTAGGGATCCCGAGTCTAATACACTTCAGAATATGAAGGTGTTTTTACGAGCAAGCTCTGAAAAAAAGCAAGATCTACATTCACTTGACTGCCAAGTATGGATAAACAGACATGGCAGGGCACGATCAAAACAGGTCAAACTAGGTCAAAATTCAGGAGAATGGATTGAAATACTCGAAGGGCTTAGATTGGGAGACACCGTGATAATCTCGGATTCCATCACTCTACGAGACGGGGTGCATCTCTCGGAATAAGGTGAGGAAGCGGATTACATGATGATCATTTAACCCCTCAAAATGTTCATACACGTGTGAAACCGAATGAAAATCGTGAGGCGAAGTCAGGACAACCACCGAATCTACAAGGGATTCTAGGGTTCGTTTCATAGAAGGCGAGCAGACAGGTATGGCAATCATGATAAAAGCCGGGTGCTTTTTTCTCAATGCTTCTAACGAGGCAAATAAGGTCGCTCCCGTAGCAATACCGTCGTCTGTGAGGATCACAAAGCGCCCATGTAAATTGGGTAATGGTTCTCCCCGCCTGTAAAGAGTGAGCCTTCTGATGAGCTCTTTTTGTTCAATTTCCATAACGCTGTCGATGATCTCTTTGGTGAGAATTCCCAGTGAGTCAGGTTTCATATAAAAGGCTCCTTCTTCGGAGATTGCGCCAAAAGCCAGTTCAGGCTGATGAGGATATCCTAATTTTCGCGTTAAAATGACCGATAACTCTGCATCTAATTGTTTGGCAATCCAAAAGGCGGTCTCCACTCCTCCTCTTGGAATACCAAGTACCAATGGATTCGACAAAGCACCGAGAAGCGATCGTTTTTTGGGTTCACCATTGCTGAGTTCCTGTACTCGGAGAGCCTCAATCCGTTTTTTTATCTCCACAGCCAGATCAACTGCTGCCTCTTTGCGATCACGAAAGATGCGATTAACGGGTTCCATAATGGTTATGAGGTTATAATCAATCGAATTTAAATTCAGTTGATTGTGGAGAGATTTATCGGAGTGAATCAATCCCGATAAGCATCGACCATGTCGACCAGTCTTTCCAAAATCTCCACTGGATGTTCTCCGTCTGCCTGAAGGGAGTGCCCATTTGAATTTTCGATAACAATTCGATATCCAGATGGAACTATCCTACTTGATTTAACTGTAAAACCCATGTAGCCCGTATCGGCGAGTAGATGAGCTCGCTCGTGAAAAAGAGTTTCAGAAATTGGCCTTTCCAATCCTGTATTTATATCCGAGTCTCGTTCAGAATATCGCATAATCCTTCTCCCATTTAGGTTCATCTTTATTGAGGGCCTCTTCGCATAGAGCCGTGTGGGGGAATTGCCATAATCGCTCTCTTGAAATCGGTTTTCCTGTCACTGTGCAAATCCCATAGGTACCTTTTCGAATTCGGTAAAGTGCCCGTTGAATCTGATCGAGATACCGTCTCTGTGAAAGGATTAGATCTGCCATTCTCTCCAAATCTTTCAGACCTAATCGTACTTCCTGAACGAATTGGATCACCTGTTCTCCATCTGTGATATCAATCGTGTTAAACAAATGTAGAATCTCTTCTTTCGTCTCTATCTCCTCTCGTAATTCCTCACGTTTCTTTAAAAGTTTCCTTTCCAGAATCCGGAGATCTTCTGAAGAGAGGTTTACCGATGGATTCGTGTAACTACGTTCGACTCCCTCTGCATTCATGGTTCAATTCCTGATTGATTCTCTGCGTAATACCTGCTTTTTACTGACAATTGCAAGAACGAAACTTTCCTTCTAAAACACCCACAGGATTTACAACAAATCCCAGTAATTGATTCCCCTACACGGGTGTGAGATCGAATTCGGAACGTGAATTGTAGACATGAATCTTCCTATCAAAATTCACCCTAATTGTGTAAGGAAACGTTTCGTATGAATCAGACAAACCCCTCCATTTCATCCTTTAAGAGACCTTTTTCAACCTCATTCAGAGAACTTTCTAAGGTCAAAAGAACTTCAAGAAGAAATCCATTCTATGTGGGTAAGAACAGATCATCTGCTCAAAAACGACACAACACCAGGTCTGTTTTGGGTATTGATATCTCACTCTTTACTCCAGAGGCTTTTTTGAAGACCATTGAACATAGTTTTCGTGCTTCATCCCTGAATCAAGAGGATAAACTCTTTATCGCTACCGTTAATCCAGAGTTCGTGATTGATGCCTATTATGATGCTGAGTTCCGCGAAATCCTGAATCAAACTCATCTTAATACGGCCGACGGAGCAGGAATCTGCTTGGCATTAAGTGGCCTATATCAAATCCGACAGCCCAGGATTACAGGTTCAGACTCTACGGAGCAAATCTGCAAGCTTGCCGCAATCTATCATAAACGCATATTTCTGCTAGGAGCCGCGGAAGGTATCGCAGAAAAAGCGGCAAATCATCTCAAACAGAGAATTCCAGATTTGCAGATCGGTGGGGTTTATTCACCTAAAAATCGCATGGATTCCATTGAAGATTACCCTCCGGGAGTCCAAAAAAAGCTTCAGCAAGCTGAGGTTTTATTTGTGGCTTTGGGTGCCCCCGCACAGGAAAAATGGATCTCCAAACACCTTCAAAAACTTCCACAATGTAGGGTTGCTGTGGGTATTGGAGGAACTCTCGATTTTATAGCCGGCGAAGTAAAAAGGGCTCCCAAATGGATGCAGGGTTTCGGGGTCGAGTGGCTCTATAGGTTGCTTAAAAACCCAAGTCGATGGAGAAGGATGCTCAAAATCCCTATTTTCATTTACCTAGTTTTGAAAGAATGGGTGCAGGGACATGTTCTCAGTCTCTTTCATTCTAATGACCGTCGATCAATTGAGCAACCTATTTTATGGCAGATTCCTCTCATCCATCCCATCTCAAAACGCTACTGAAGGAGGAACTCTCTGAATTTGGGGATCTCTATCTCCCGAGACAAGTACAAACTGGC
>JAURMN010000101.1 GCA_030830725.1 Balneolales bacterium
CCGTCTCTTCGGCAGCACATGGAAGATATTAAATTTCAGTCCACCTTCCCTGCATTATTCAAATTTATGAGGCCCCTCAGGCTCGCGCTGACATCCGGAAATTATCATCACATTAAGGACGGGGTTTCTCTTACACTAAATCGTCTTGTCGCGTTTTTACAACAGCACCAAGTAGACGTTCGAATTCTCGCTCCTGTAGTCAAAAATCCTGATTTAGACCATGTTGGATCGCTACACCCCGTGGTTTCCGTTCCGGCGCCCGGTCGCTCCGAATATCGGATTCCATTGTTTTTGGGAGCGCAAAATCGGGCGCTTTTGAGCGATTTCAAGCCGGATCTTGTTCATATCGCAACCCCGGATCCTGTAGGATTTCAAACCCAAAAGTGGGCTCTCGAACGTGGAATCCCGGTAGTTAGTTCATTTCACACCAATTTTATCTCCTATTTACCCTATTACAAGTTGGGGTGGCTAACGGATAATGGCTATCGACTTCTGAATCGCTTTTATAACCATTGCGAGCACGTGTATGTTCCCACACCCTCCATGGCAGACGAGTTGATTGCCAAAGGGATTGAAGAGAAACGGATTAAACTTTGGCAACGCGGTGTTGATTCTGAGTTATTTCACCCGACAAAACGAAGTGAAAAATGGAGAGAGAGCCATCACATAAAGCCAGATGAAGTTGTGGTAACCTTTGTTTCCAGGCTCGTAGTTGAAAAAAATACCGATCTGTTTTGTCAGGTGATTCGTGCAGTAAAACCCTCGCTTAAGGTCCGTGCATTGGTGGTCGGGGATGGTCCAGCTAGAGCTCGAATGCAGGAGCTTTTACCGGAAGGAATATTTACAGGCCGGTTGCTGGGTGAGGAGTTGGCAAAAGCCTATGCTAGTAGTAACCTTTTTTTCTTTCCATCGGTCACAGAGACGTTTGGAAATGTAACTCTCGAGGCCATGGCCAGCGGTCTGCCTTGTATTGTTGCGGATGCGGCAGGAAGCTCCTCCCTGGTCGAACCGGGAACATCGGGTCAACTTGTTTCGGTTAACGGACCGGAAGAGGCGGTTCGGGTGATCGAAACGATGCTTCAGGATTCTTTGCAACGAGTACAGATGGGTATTCGATCACGTGAAATTGCAACTCAATTTTCCTTTGAAAAAATCAACCAACAGCTCCTTCACTATTATTCAGACCTGGTTCCGGATTTTACGCCCGATCTGTTGAAATCAGACCATGGACCAAACCACATATGAGTAAGAAGCGATCCATTATCTATGTCTCTCATCTACATCCACCCGAAGGCAGGCCATTAGAAAGTTTAGGCGGTATCCAGACAGTGAGTTTGAAATTGATAGAGAATCTCGCTCAACACTCTGAGCTACGTATTATTCCTTGGATCAATGAGGTCACATGGCGCGGAATTGAGTGGTCTACGGCTCGTTTTTTATGGAAAAGCTTTTGGAAACTTCCAGAACTGATTCAATCAGAAAAGCCCGATTTGGTGTTATTTACGTCAATGGTAACAGCCTCCCTTTCGCCTTGGATCAAATATAGAGGAATACAAACACCGTTACTGGCCCTTTCTCATGGTCATGATGTGACTCTGGATGTAAATCTATATCAACGCTATTTGCCCAAGGTTTTTGCAAATCTGGATGGTGTGGTCTCGGTATCACGAGCCACTCAGCAGGAAACCCTTCGAAGAGGTCTGGATCCTTTGAAATCTCATATTGTGCATAATGGAATTGATTCCTCCTATGAAGCCCGCTTACCTGATCTTCAATCAGCCCTAAAAAAGCTGCCTATAGGTCGCGAAAAGCCCCTTTTACTAACCGTGGGAAGACTTGTTAAACGGAAAGGGCATAGATGGTTTTTGGAATCCGTGCTCCCCTTGGTGCAAACGCCTATGCATTATCTGATCATTGGCGAAGGTCCGGAAGAGCCCGCCATTTCCAAAGTGGCCGATCAAATAAATGCGCAGGGTCGTCATAGGGTTATTATGATGGGTCGTCAAGAGCAGGAGGTTTTGGATGCGGCCTATCGTGCAGCCGATCTATTTATTATGCCCAATATTCCGGTGGCCGGAGATATGGAAGGCTTTGGCGTGGTATTATTGGAGGCCAATTTGGCAGCCACACCCGCTATTGTATCGGATCTGGAAGGAATGAAAGACGTGATAGAGAACGGTGTCAATGGATTTCGCATACAAGCCGGAAATCAGGAAGCATTTGCTCAAAAAATTGACGAATTTCTTGCAACCGGCAGCGAAAAAAAGCTTCTGCAACTAACACAAAAATCGGTTCAACATGTCAGACACCATTTTTTTTGGAACAAGATCGTGGATCATTACGTAGAAGTAGTGGACAAAACCATTCAACGCAGTCTACTCGAATCAATTTGAGGTGATCGTTATTCTGGGTATATTTTTGAGTTAAGACCATTTAATCCTAGTACACCGACCTGATGGCGGAAACCAAGACCAGGCTCAACAAGGCAGACGTATTTACCAAAGCGTACGAATTTACGATCGCGGACGAAATCAAAGAAGCAGGGCTTTATCCCTATTTTAAACCTCTTCAGGCAACGGATGGAACCGTTGTTCAGATTGAGGGTAAAGAGGTGATTATGGCAGGATCCAATAATTATTTGGGTCTCACAAACGATCCCCGTGTAATTGAAGCTGCGCAAAATGTGATCCGTACGTACGGAACGGGCTGCACAGGGTCTCGTTATCTGAATGGTACGCTCGATCTTCACCTTCAGTTGGAAGAGGAACTCGCAGAATTCATGCAAAAAGAGGCCTGTGTACTCTTTAGTACGGGTTATCAGACGAACGAGGGATCGATTCAAACCATTGCTGGGCGTAATGATGTGATCTTTTCCGATAAAGAAAATCATGCATGTATTGTAGTTGGCACTCAACTTTCATTAGCTAAAACCGTTCGATATCAGCATGATGACATCGATCAGCTTCGCATGCTTCTGGAACGTGAGAGTCCGGATGCTGGAAAAATTATTGTCAGCGATGGTGTATTTTCGATGTCCGGGGCTATCGCCCGAATACCTGAGCTCGTGGCACTTGCAAAAGAATTTAACGCCCGCCTCTACCTCGATGATGCTCATGCCATAGGCGTGATTGGGGACGGGGGAAGGGGATCAGCCTCGGTATTTGGACTTTTGGATGATGTGGATCTCGTTAGTGGAACATTTTCCAAATCCTTCGCATCTCTCGGTGGATTCCTGGTTGGCGGAAAAGAGGTGATTAACTTTATCCGACATCAGTCTCCTGCTCATATCTTTAGCGCCAGTATGCCTCCGGCAAACGTAGCAACTGTTCTCAAGTCTCTAGAAATATTGAAAGCAGAAACGTGGAGGCTCGATCGACTCAAAGAGATTGCAGATTACATGAGAAAAGAGCTTTCCGGTATGGGCTTTAATCTACTGAAGTCTCAGACACCAATTATCCCAGTTGTAGTTGGCGAGATGATTCAGTGTTTCCAATTTTGGAGGGACCTCTTTGAAAAGGGAGTATATGTAAATGCAGTTGTACCGCCGGCTGTGCCAAAGGGTCAGTCTCTTGTCAGAACCAGTTATATGGCGACGCATACGGATGAGCACTTGGATCGGATTTTGGACGCTTTCCGTAAAGTCGGTCTTAAGCATGGAATTATTGACTCTACTAGTCATTCAACGATTGAGCACTAATCGTGGAACTATCGATTCCATCAATGGGTGTAAGTTTTGTGGAGTCGGCTAAAGAGCGACGAGAATTTCTTGAATATCCTTACCGCCTTTACCGCGATCATGCCTATTGGGTTCCACCTCTTCGGATCCAACAAAAAAAGCTAATTGATACGGCGAAAAATCCATTTTTTCGGAATGCGGAAATAGCTCTTTTCTTAGGGTATTCGAACGGGGAAGTAGCAGGACGCATTGCAGCCATAATTGACCATCGATATAATGAGTTTCACGGCACAAAAACCGGATTTTTCGGCTTTTTTGAGTGTTCCGATCACCAAGATCTTGCTTCCCTTCTGATAAAGGCCGCTTCCGACTGGCTTCGTGAGCGGGGGATGGTCTCGCTGCTCGGACCGACCAATCCGGGAATGATGGATACGATCGGCGTCTTGGTGGAAGGGTTTGACTCCATCCCGGCCATCATGATGCCATACAATGATCCTGCCTATGATCGACTACTTATGGGAGCGGGTCTTCAGAAGGAGATGGACCTCTACTCTTTTATTGTGAATGCGGAAACCGTAGATATAGATCGGGTAAACCGAGCCAAGCAAATTGTCTTCACCCGAAATCCGGGTCTGAACGTCCGTCAGATTCGTTTGAAGCGTATTTTTGACGAGGTCGATATCATCCGTGATATTTTTAATAAAGCTTGGCAGAAAAACTGGGGCTTTATTCCTTTGACCAAAGAAGAGTTTAACGAATTGGCTAAGGATCTGAAATCGATTATCGATCCAGAACTTGCTTACATTGCCGAAATAGATGGGCAACCGGTAGCCTTTACAGTTCCTCTGCCTGACTACAACCAGATCTTCCATAAGATGAATGGAAATCTACTTCCTTTCGGGATTTTTAAGGTTCTTTTTGGGAAGAAGAAAATGACCAATATCCGAACCACTTTAATGGGTGTACTTCCTGAATTTCAGGGTCGTGGTATTGATGCGGTATTGCATCAACAAGAGATCGAAAATGGGTTGAAAAAAGGATATTTTTCCTCTGAACTCGGATGGGTATTAGAGAATAATGTGGAGATGATCAGGGTTGCCGAAAAAATTGGAAGCCATTCCAGAAAAGTTTACCGAATGTACGGGGCCTCGCTGGGATAGCCTTTAGAGCAAATATGTTAATAAGGACAGAGCCATGAAGATGCGCATAGAAAAAGATTCAATGGGTGAGGTACAAGTACCGGCAGATGCACTTTATAGTGCTCAGACCCAGCGTGCGTTTGAGAATTTTCAAATCAGTGACCTGAAGTTTCAACGTTCCTTCATCGAAGCCATTGGCTTGATCAAGAAGGCGGCTGCCAATGTGAATGGGTCCTTGGGTCTGATCGAAACAGAGATTGCACAAGTGATTGAAAAAGCTTCCCAGGAAGTTTCAGACGGATTACTTGATCGACATTTTGTTTTGGATATTTTTCAGACCGGTTCGGGTACATCGACCAATATGAACGCGAATGAGGTCATTGCCAACAGAGCCACGCAGATCCTATCTGAACAGGGTAAAGAGGGAAAGGTTCATCCAAATGATCATGTGAATTATGGTCAGAGTAGTAACGATACCATTCCAACAGCCATTCGAATAGCAGCAGTTCTCCAGATTCGGACCCATCTTTTACCGGCTGTTTGCCAATTACGGGAAGCCTTCCTCAAGCGAGGCA
>JAURMN010000102.1 GCA_030830725.1 Balneolales bacterium
CAAATTGATGCTCTGAAGCGATTTAAAGACGACGTAAAAGAAGTTGCAAGCGGATATGAATGTGGTATTACGGTGAAAAACTTTAATGATATTAAAGTCGGAGACCAAATTGAATCCTATCAGATCACAGAAGAGAAGAGAAAACTCGAATAGACGTACATCATCATGAGCATTCGAACGGAAAGAGTGGCTTCTCAGATTCAGAAAGATCTAGGAGACATTCTTAGGCAAGAATACCAGCCGGTCGGTACGTTTGTGAGTATTACCAAGGTCGTCATGACGGATGATCTATCCATCGCCAAAGTGTACCTAAGTATATTCGCACCTAATCGTGAAATAGAACCTCTTTACGAGCGAATAGATCGTCACCAGGACGAAATTCGTCATGAACTTGCGAAACGCATCCGACATCAAGTTCGTAGGATACCTGATCTCTTCTTTTTCGCAGATGAATCCTCTGAAATCGCGGATAAAATGGAACAACTTTTCAAAAAAGTAAAAGATCAACGTTCCACCTCTTCTGATCAGTAATTTAATTTCCTGATGATGGATCCTGGTGTATATGTGTTGAACCGAGGTATGGATCTCACTTCAGTTACCGAAGCTCAATGGCAAAATGGTTGTATAATTCCGGTCAATAAACCACTAGATTGGACTAGTTTTGATGTGGTGAAATACATAAAAAAAGTGATTCCTGTTAAGAAAGTCGGACATGCCGGAACATTGGATCCCAAAGCTACAGGTTTATTACTTTGTTGTACAGGTAAAGCGACCAAACAAATATCTCAGCTTCAGGAGTCGATTAAAGAGTACAGCGCTGTTATCCGTTTGGGTGCGACTTCACCAAGTTTGGATATCGGAACAGAGGATACTCACGTAGAAAAATATAGTCCGATTCCACTTGAAACGATAAAAACAAGTTTATTACGAGATTTTAATGGAAACATTGAGCAACTTCCACCTGCCTATTCCGCTTTGAAAATTAACGGAAAAAGGGCGTATGAATTGGCTCGAAAAGGTTTGGAACCTGATTTAAAACCGAGGACTGTTTTCGTAGAATCAATCGAGGTCCTCCAACTCGAAGGGGCGCTACTCACACTCCTGATCCGGTGTGGAAAAGGAACATATATTCGTTCCATTGCCCGTGATTTAGGTCGGAAACTTGGAACGGTTGCAAGACTAGAAAGCCTTATTCGTGTCCAATCAGGAGCATATCATGTGAATAATGGATGGGATCCACTTGAATTTCGAAATCAGATGAGGTTATCAGGGTATGACTAAAATTGTTCAATTGAGTGAGATTAAACACCCTGAACCATGTGTGCTAACTGTTGGTACTTTTGACGGAGTGCATGTAGGGCACATTGGACTAATTCGATTTTTGACTGATTTAGCCAAAGAGGAACAAACATGTACCACGATTGTGACTTTCGATCCACATCCAAGAGAGATAATTCATCCAGATGGAAAAAAAATTTCACTTCTTACGACTCTGCAGGAAAGAGCTGAGCAACTTGGAGAACTGGGGATTTTCAGACTGGTTGTGATTCCCTTTGATCGTGATTTCTCGTTAATGGACTCAGAGCAATTTATTCGATCTACGATTTGGAATCGAATTGGTGTATCTCACTTTGTGATTGGGTATGACCATCATTTTGGGAAAGACCGCTCTGGTAGTGTAGATACTGTTATGAAGCTTGGGCATGAACTTGGATTCAAAACTACGATATTCCCGAAACAGAATATTGGGGATCAAGCTGTTAGTTCAACCCGAATTCGCAATCTGATTTTAGATTCTGGTAATATGGAGCGGGCGACTGAACTTTTAGGAAGGCCTTATCAACTTTCGGGGACTGTTGTAAAAGGGGATGGACGTGGCCGTTTGCTAGGATTTCCTACAGCCAATATTCTACCGGATGATGAGCGTAAATTGATCCCAAAACAAGGTGTCTACGCCGTAACGGTCACGTCGAATGGATCGAAATATAGTGGTATGTTAAACATTGGGACAAGGCCCACTTTTTCAAGCAACATGCAGTCTATCGAGGTTAATCTATTTGACATGGATGAGCAACTTTATGGTCAAAAACTCTCTATCGACTTCCGTTTTAGAATTCGAGATGAAAAAACCTTTAGTTCAGCAGACGAATTAGTGAAACAACTGATCTCCGATCGAAGTCTTTCCAAAAGCATGTTAAGATTGGATTAAATTGATTTTCGTTCTTTTTATACTTATTTTTAAAATCTGTAAACAGTACTAAATATCTCATATAATGGCGTTAGCTAAAGAAAAAAAGACTGAATTGTTCAAAGAATTTGGTGGCTCCGATAAAAATACCGGTTCTACCGAAGCTCAGATTGCTCTTCACTCCACTCGCATCAATGAATTAACCGAGCATTTACGTGATCATCCTAAAGATCACGCTTCCCGTCGCGGACTCCTCATGCTAGTTGGGAAAAGACGTCGCCTGCTTGATTATCTGAAAGAAAAAGATATTGAAGGTTACAGAAGTCTTATTCAGACTTTAGGCATCAGAAAATAAGGGATAGGCACGTAACCATACGTGCCTTTTTCGTTTTACTAAATGCCTATTTAGAAGCTAAATCAGGTATTTTCGCCAATTTGAGTTAAGTGGCAAATTGCTACACCTTTGGGATCTTTATTGTACTCTACTTTTTCGGGATGACGACTTAAGAAACCAACGTATACGTATATAAATAGTCATGCATTGGGTGTGATTATCCATTATTAGAAAGAAAGACAATGAAAGAAGAATTTATCAATGTTGAATACGCACCCGGTAAGGTGCTCGAAATAGAAACCGGTCGATTAGCAAAACAAGCTGATGGCGCCGTTGTGATTAGGCAAGGAGAAACATATGTACTTTGTACCGTGGTCAGTTCGCGTGAGCCAAAGCCAGGTCAAGACTTTTTTCCGCTAACGGTTGATTATAGAGAATCCTTTAGCGCTGCCGGTCGTTTTCCCGGTGGATTTATGAAGAGGGAAGGAAGAGCTTCTGAAATTGAAATTTTATCAAGCAGATTAATCGACAGAACACTCAGACCCTTATTTCCAAAGGGATACTACAATGATACCCAAGTCATTGCTTCCGTTGTATCCGCGGATGGTGAAAATTTTGCCGACGTATTAGGGGGCATCGGGTCGTCTCTGGCCATCCACTTATCCGATATTCCATTTGATGGACCCATGGCTGAAGTTCGAGTCGGGCGTGTTAATGGCATCTTAGTCGTTAATCCCACTTCATCAGAATTAAAGCAAAGTGATATTGATATGGTCATTGGGGGAACAGAGAGTAGTATCCTGATGATTGAAGGGGAAATGAAAGAGATCTCTGAAGCCGAAATGCTAGATGCCATTAAAACAGCACACCAGGCAATTCAAAAACTTTGTGTATTCCAAAATGAATTAAGGACAAAACTAGGAAAAGAAAAACGTGAATTTGTAGCATCTGAGGTTGATTCTGCACTTCGCAATGCTGTCGTTGGTTTGGCTGAGTCTAAAATCCGTGAGGTTGTTCAGAAAGGTCTCGGAAAAGAAGATTATAATGGACAAATCCGAGAAATTCGGGATCACGTTCTTGCTGAGCTCACTGCGAAAGAGGAGTTTGCCGCTGCGGACAAAGAAATACGTAATTTAGTAGGTGAACTCGAAAAGCATGAACTCAGAGACCAAATCCTAGTTAAAAAGAGACGAATCGACGGCAGAAGTCCTGAAGATATCCGTGCGATTTGGAGTCAAACCGGATATTTACCAAGAACACATGGATCTGCTGTATTTACACGTGGAGAAACACAATCATTGGTATCGGTGACCCTTGGCACCAAAAAAGATGTACAAAATGTAGATACATTATTTGTAGAAGATCCAAAGCAATTTATGCTTCATTATAATTTTCCGCCGTTTAGTACGGGTGAAGCTGGATTTTTACGCGGACCTGGACGTCGTGAAATTGGTCATGGTCACTTAGCAGAACGGGCTCTGAAGATGATGATGCCATCATTTGAAGAGTTTGGTTATGTCATACGTGTTATTTCTGATATTCTTGAATCTAATGGTTCTTCCTCCATGGCTTCCGTATGTGGTGGATCCATGGCACTAATGGATGCTGGTGTACCCTTCAAGAAGCCTGTTGCAGGAATCGCAATGGGAATGATAGTGGGTGATAAAGACACGGTCGTGTTGTCAGATATTCGCGGTGAAGAAGACTTCATGGGAGATATGGATTTCAAAACTGCCGGAACAGCTGACGGGATTACAGCAACCCAGATGGATATGAAAATCCAAGGTATAAGTGTTGAAATTCTGGAGCGTGCTCTACAGCAGGCTCATACAGGTCGTCTTCACATTCTTGGAGAGATGGCTAAAACGATCAGTGAACCACGAAAAGAGCTTTCCAAATACGCACCACAATTCATCAATATGGAAATTGATGGTGATAATATCGGTGCAGTGATTGGCCCAGGCGGTAAAGTGATTCAAACACTTCAAAAAGAAACCGATACGGAAATCTGGATTGAAGAAAATGCAGCTGGTAAGGGTATTATTACGATCTCTGCAGATAGTCTGGATAAAGCAGAAGCTGCAAAAAAACGTATTCAGGGTATCGTGGGTCAACTGGATGAAGGTGCGACTTACAAAGGTATTGTAAGAGGTATTAAAGAGTATGGAGCCTTTGTAGAGCTTGTACCAGGAAAAGAGGGGCTGTTGCACATCTCTGAGATTTCTCATGAGCGGATTGCCAACGTAGAAGACTATCTTTCCGTAGGCGACGAAATTGATGTGAAATTACTTAAAGTTGAGCAGGGTGGCCGCTTAAGACTCAGTCGGAAAGCGTTACTTCCACCACCAGATGGTGACCAGGAAGCCTGATTCTTTAAAAAGACACACATCAAATAGCGTCTCAGGTTTCTGAAACGCTATTTTTTTTGATACTGGTTTGTAAGCTGAAATTAAGGATTAAGATTTAGATAAGACTTTCATGAGCGTTACATCTTCCACATTACCCGGTGGTGTTAAAGTCCTTTCAGAATCCATTGAGTCTGTCAAAAGTATTACAATTGGAGCATGGGTCAAGACGGGTAGTCGCGACGAGCTCGTCCATCAGTCAGGAATCACTCATTTTCTTGAGCACATGCTATTTAAGGGTACTGAAAAGAGGACAGCCTTTGACATTGCTCAAAGCATGGAATCTGTAGGGGGGTATATGAATGCTTTTACCTCCATTGAACATACCTGCTATTACATTCGATGCTTGGATACGGATTTAGAAAGAGCGATGGATGTCTTAAGTGATATGATTCTTCACAGCACATTCCCTCAAGAGGAGATTGAAAAAGAGAAGAAAGTGGTACTCGAAGAGATGAAAATGTACAAAGACAGTCCTGAAGACGTGATCTTTGAAGAATTCAACGCACGACTATTTTCAAATCATCCCTTAGGCCGTCCTATTATTGGATTCGAACAGACAGTATCCTCTTTTTCCAGGCTAGATCTTCAAGGATATATCAACCAGCACTATCAACCAGATAATATTCTCATCGCGGCAGCCGGAAATCTGAATCATGATGTGTTATTGAAACTTGCAGACAGGTATTTTTCCCAGACAACTCAACATCAAAGTTCGGAGCGGTTTCGAGAAAAAATACAGGAAGGTGATCTATCTCGTTTTCAGGATGTCATCACGAGACCTATTGAGCAAACTCATATGTTGGTAGGCAAAAGGGGCCTGCCATACGAACATGAAGATCGTATTTCCTTATTACTGGTTAACACCCTGTTGAGTGGCGGTATGAGTTCCAGGCTACATCAAAATATTCGCGAAAAATATGGGTACTGTTATTCTGTAAGCTCCTTCAGCCAATCCTACATCGATACGGGTCTTTTTGGCGTCTATATTGGCACAGATAAAGAGTATATAGGACACGTTAGGGAACTCATTCAAAAAGAATTCGATGAGTTGAGAGGTCATGTAGTGTCTGAAAAAGAGTGGGTTGAAGTGAAGGCCCAGCTTAAGGGAAAACTTTTATTGGCTCAGGAAAGTATGAATAATCGTATGACTCGTCTTGCCAAGAGCGAACTGAATTATGGAAGGTTTATCACATTGGAAGAACTGGTTGAAGAAATTGATGAGATCGGTAGAGAAGATGTACGATCCTTTAGTGAAAAATTTCTTGACTTTTCCGATTATTCCGAATTGCTTTTACTTCCTGAAAAAGGGGCGTAACAACAGCCTTTCCATCCTGCTCAAACTTATAATTTGTAAATCTTTCTATACATGAAGTCCTCAATCACGGTTGATCAACTTTCACACTATCTTGACCAAGAAGTAGTTATTCAGGGGTGGGTCTATCGAACCAGAAGTAGTAAACACCTCCTGTTTATAGAGGTCAGAGATGGATCCGGAATTGTTCAGTCAATTCTCACAGAACATGATGTCTCTGAGGAGGTTTGGAGAAAAGGAGAGAGTCTCAGACAGGAAAGCTCAGTTTGCATCACGGGTGTTGTAAAAAGAGATGAACGCAGTGAAAAGGGTGTAGAAGTTCATATCTCGGGTATCGACATTATTCAGATAGCAGAGGATTATCCGATATCACATAAAGAGCATGGTGTCGAATTTTTGATGGAAAATCGGCATTTATGGCTGCGCTCACAGCGACAATGGGCAATTATGAGAGTTCGTCATACAATTATTAATGCGATTCATCAATTTTTTGATGAACAGGGTTTCATCCATATGGATGCACCAATTTTTACCGGAAATGCGGCAGAAGGTACTACAACGTTGTTTGAAACCGATTACTTCGACGAAAAAGCCTATCTGACACAGTCTGGACAGCTCTATGGCGAAGCAATGGCGATGGCACATGGAAAAATCTACACATTTGGGCCAACCTTTAGAGCTGAGAAAAGTAAAACCAGAAGACATTTAACAGAGTTTTGGATGATTGAGCCTGAAATGGCTTTTTACGATTTAAACATGAATATGGATCTTGCGGAATCCTTTCTAAAATATGTGATTAAAAAGACATTGGAGGAGCGCAATTCAGAATTGAATCAGTTAGGTCGTGATTTGTCCAAACTTGAGAAAATCGTTGAGAATCCTTTCATACGCATCTCATACACAGATGCAGTGGAGAAGCTGACATCGGCTGAGACACAAGGCCTGCTTGAGAAGATGAATACTCAACGTAGTCTACGAAAAGTGGATCTTGAAGCGGAAGTAGAGACTCTTAAAAAAGAAGCCGGAAACGCTAAAAAATGGAGAAAGACCCAGATTGATTCCACAATGAGAGAAATTCATGCTGAATTGGATCAGATTGAAGAGGATCTGCGCAACATTCCTGTATGGAAAAAATCGGCTGCTGAATTTCAATGGGGGAATGATTTCGGAGGAAGCGATGAGACTATATTAACTATGCAATTTGATGCACCATTGATTGTACATCGCTATCCTGCAGAGGTAAAGGCTTTTTACATGAAGCGTGATCCTGAAAATGATAAGCTTGCGTTGGCCATGGATGTGTTGGCCCCTGAGGGGTATGGTGAAATAATTGGCGGATCACAACGGGAAGATGATTTGGAAATGATGCGTAATCGAATTGCCGAGCATGATCTTCCAGAATCCATATTTTCATGGTATTTGGATCTACGAAAATATGGTACGGTACCTCATTCGGGATTCGGTCTGGGATTAGAGAGAACTGTAGCTTGGATTTGTGGTCTTTCTCACCTGAGAGAAACCATTCCATTCCCAAGAATGATGGGAAGATTATCGCCTTGATAGTATTGATAATATGGTTTAATAAATCATGCCAACACTAACAGCAGCAGATAGTTATAAAAGTATAATTAGTCAATTACCAGACTCTTTATTACCGGTTTCATTTCTGTATGGTGAAGAGCACTTTTATATTGATCGGATTCAGGAAAAGCTGGTAAAATCACTTCCAGAAGATCAACGAGATTTCAATCTTGATCTATTGTATGGATCAGAAATATCGGTTGATAAAGTGTTTACGGCAGCACGTAGTTTTCCGATGAATGCCGAAAGGAGAGTGGTTATTGTTCGTGAGTTTCTTTCTATTCAACAGGGCAAAGGGAGTTCATTGGCTGATCTCTTGGAGGCTTATCTCTCTCAACCTAATCCATTTACGCTGCTGTGTTTTTCGGATGCCACAGTTCCTGACAAAAGAACAGCTCTTGGGAAGCTTCTGACAGGAAAGCGGATCCATTCATTTCAATTTGATCGACTTCCAGACTACAAGCTTCCTGACTGGATAGATGAATGGACGAAGGTCCAATTTGGTAAAAAAATAGAATCAAAAGCTGCTGTTTATTTAGCCGAGTTAGTCGGAAATGATCTTACTCTACTGTCTTCCGAAATAGAAAAAGTGTCTGTTTTTGTGGACACTCAAGAGTTAATTACAATTGAGCATGTCGGAAAAATAACCGGTCATTATCGAGAAAAAACTGTTATCGAGTTAAGTAATGCAATCTTTTCTCGTAATCTGGATGCTGCGCTTCGCATTTCGGAACAGCTTTTGCTTACAAGTGAGTCAGGTGTAGGAGAAATCCTGAAGACGATAGGCCTGCTTTCCAGTACATTTAGCAATGTCTGGCAAATCCTTCGCTTGAAAGAAAAACGATTAACCCTGACTCAAATTCAATCTACGCTCCATATTTCGAATCCGTATTATTTCAAACGATTAGTCGAATCAGCAGAGGTCTTTCAACTTGCTGAAATGCCGTTAGTGTTTGAAGCACTGTTGGATGCTGATAAAGCGGCCAAGGGATTTACGACTCTGGATCCGGACAGTATTCTTCCTATCATGATTCATCGTATTCTATCGTCTTCAAGAGACTAACCTTATTCCTCTTACTAATCACTCTAAGCGGACTAAGAAGATGGACTATTCAAAAAATAGCAGTGAACCCCTGTGTTCTCAAAGTACTACATACAATGACTCAGCTGCGACTGATGATCACCTGATGATTGCAATTCAAAATGGGGACTCTAAGGCCTTTAAAACACTTCAAAATCGGTATTATGAGCGTCTATTTTCATTCGTAATTCGCTCTATAAAAAGTCATGAAGAGACAGAAGACGTGCTACAGGAAGTATTTTACCGTGTCTATAAATATCGAGCTCAATACAAATCGATCGCGTCGTTTTCTACATGGATTCATACGATTGCTCGCAATTTGATACGCTCGCATTTCAGAAAATATCCGAATAAAGATATGTCGTTTAGCGCGGGTTCCGATTTCTCTGGATTCGATAACTCAAAAATCCTGGACACCGCTCTTTTACAGGATCAGCTTCTTGAGCAGGAAGAGGTGAATCGCATGCTCAATGAAACCCTTCTTTCCTTGCGGCCAGAGTTCAGGACCGCCTTGGTGTTACGAGACTATCTGCACTTTTCTTACGAGGAGATTGCCCTCAAAACAGAAGTTCCGGTAGGAACTGTAAAATCGAGGATCAACCGTGGCAGAGCCATCATGCGGGAATTCCTGCAAAAAAAAGTTAATCAGAAAGAGAGTAGAGTTTCAAGGGCAGAATCCAGTCGAGTATTTGCCAAGTAATGTACTTCCAGTTTTTTACTGAATGGAACAGGCATATCCAAAGAGGAACACCTTACAACTGGAGCGTCAAGGAGAGTAAAGAATTGTTCGGCTATTCCTGCGGATAATTCCGAGAGGGGACCCATTGTCTGAGAAGGTTCCTGAAGAAGGAGTACTCTGCCAGTTTTACGGATACTTGTTTCCACACCTATCCAATCGATCGGAGCCAGTGATCGAAGGTCTAGTACCTCCAGCGAGACTCCTCTTTGCCTCCACTCCGTTGCATGTTGAATAGCCCAATGAACACCATATCCATAGGTGATGATAGTGGCATCCTTTCCTTCCAATCTGACTTCCGATTGATCCAATGGTGTAAATTCTGCTTGAACGGGAACAACCTCTTTTAATTCTCTGTATAACTTTTTGTGTTCGAAAAATAGAACAGGATTAGGATCATGGAGTGCAGTATAGAGCATATCCTGAGCATCTTTGACGGTAGAGGGAACCAGAATTCGAAGACCCGGATGCTGCATAAACCACCCTTCGGGTGATTGAGAGTGAAATGGTCCGGCACCAACACCTGCTCCGTGAGGTGCCCTGATCGTGATATTCATCGGTGGCATCCACCGGTATCGACCTTTTGAAAGATTATTTACAATCTGGTTGAATCCACAAGAAATAAAATCGGCAAATTGCATTTCAACCATAACTCTATAGTTCTTTAGAGTGAGTCCGATTGAAGCTCCGATTGCTCCTGATTCGATAATCGGGGTATTTCGTATACGATCTGACCCAAATAAATCCAAAAATCCATCTGTAACTTTGAATACCCCACCATACTCAGCAATATCTTGTCCCATCAAAACAAGATCCGAAGAGTTGGTCATATCCTGAAGCAATGCATCACGAATGGCATCTACAAATCGTTTTTCAATCAATTTTGATTTGGATGTGACTTTTCCAGAGGAAACGGAGTGTGGAGTCTCAATTTGTGATATTTTTACAAGTTCAGAGTGTACTCGCGAAGCCATAATTTCCGGCTGATAAAAACCGGCGTCTGAAAGTTCGATCGTTTGATTAAATATAGGTTCCTCTGAAGCTAAGGCCTTTTCAAGATCACCTTGGAAGCTTTTCCGGACTTCTTCTTTTAGACTTTGAGCCGATTTTTCAGTCAGGACTTTTTCCCGAATCAGCGTTTTCCGTAATTGATCGATCGGATCCTTTTTTGCCCATTTTTCCATTAAAGCTTTTGGGATGTAAGCTGTACCGGAAGCTTCTTCATGACCTCTCATACGAAATGTCATGTATTCCAAGAGTACAGGCGTTCCCTGCTGAGCAAGTGAACGAGCTTTTTTTGCCGCGTTGATCACCTTGATCAGATCATTGCCATCTTCTTTTATGGCTTCAATTCCATATCCCAAAGCTCTATCCGAAAGAGTTTTACAGGCAAATTGTTGTGCGGATGGGGTAGAAAGTCCGTACCCATTGTTTTCGATCACAAACACAATGGGAAGTTTCCATACAGCGGCTAAATTTACGGCCTCGTGAAAGTCTCCTTCGCTCGTCGCTCCATCTCCTGTAAAACTAAATACAACTTGTCCACTTTCGGATAGTTGATGAGCCAATGCTAATCCATCGGCAATGGGCATTGTGGCTGCTAGATGCGAGATCATGCCGTAAATTTCATATTCCGGAATCCCAAAATGAAAAGATCTTTCTCGACCCTTGGTGAATCCGTCTTTTTTTCCTAATAATTGACAAAAAAGAGGGTAGAGTGGGACCTGGCGCGCCGTGAATACCCCAAGGTTTCGGTGCATGGTAAAAAGCGGATCTTTTGCATCAGCAGCCAAAGCAACAC
>JAURMN010000103.1 GCA_030830725.1 Balneolales bacterium
TCAGTAAATAGAGGGCAGGTCCAATCAATCCGAACGTGATTTTTCCGATGTCATCAATTAAATCTGTCAGATTAAACATCGTGATGGGATAGATTAGCAAAAATGCCCCTACGGCTAGCAATCCAATCTTTAAAAATCCGACGACAGAGAAGGTATATCGCTTGAAAAAGATGATTAATGCTACAAAGAACAGCGTTAGAAGATTCAAAAGGTGAACACCAAGTGCGAGCCCAAACATGTAGGAAATGACCAAGAGCCAGCGATCAGAATTGGCTTCTTCGTGATGTTCAGACCATTTTAAAGCCATCCATACCACGATAGAGGTAAAAAACATAGATGGCGCATACACTTCTGCCTCAACCGCATTGAACCAAAAGGTATCGGTAACCGAAAAGGTAAGAGCTCCGATCAGGCCGGCTGATAACGTAGCTACACGATCAAAACTACTCATCAATTCCAATCGTCCTTTAAATTCCTCGATCAATCGAACCGTCACAAGGTAAAGAAACATTACCGTAAAGGCCGAAGCAAAAATACTTATGAAATTGATGCTGAGGGCAACATATTCTGCAGGAACAAACATAGCAAAAATTCGCCCAGTGAGTGAGTAAAACGGAGCTCCCGGCGGGTGGTTTACTTGCAGACCTTCCGCAACGGCAATGAATTCCCCGGGATCCCAGAAACTTGTTGTAGGGTAAACGGTCAGTGAATAAATGATAAATGCTACCAGAAAGGTGAGTGCGGCAAGCAGTTTATGCTGAAATGATGAATCCTTGAGGTCGGCCATAAAAAACAGGTCGTGATTTAATCAGAAAATGAGTCTAAAAACGATAATGAACCTTAAAAATCGAAAAAGAAAAGGCTAAAAAGAAAGAATATTTTTGATTCTTCGAAATCCAGACTTGAAAAAGGGGAATTCAAGAGTGATCTTGCATTCTTTTCATAGTCCAATACGGACGCTTAAAAGACCAATACTGACGCTGCATGGAACGATTTTCAACTCGAATGGGAATGCTGTTGAGCATTCTCGGTATAGCTGTAGGAACAGGAAATATTTGGCGATTTCCAAGAATAGCAGCGCAAAACGGTGGTGATGAGGGAGCTGGCGCCTTTCTAATTGCTTGGGTTGTTTTCCTTTTTATTTGGTCAATACCACTCATTATCGCAGAATATGGAACGGGTCGAAATGGGAGAATGGGTGTCATTGGATCCTTTTCAAAATTAGCCGGTGAAAAATTTGCCTGGATGGGGTCGTTTATTGGTTTTGTGGCCACAGCGATCATGTTCTATTACAGTGTAGTAGCAGGATGGTGTCTGTTTTATCTGGGTCAGGCTGTTTTTCAACCCCTTCCTTCTTCTATTGAAGAGGCTGGCTTGGTCTGGGAGGGATTTCAAAACTCGCTAATGCCCTCTGTGTTTCATGGAGTTATGATGATACTTGGAGGGTTTATTATTCTAAAGGGAGTCCGCTCGATTGAGCGGATTAATCGCATTTTGATTCCTTCACTACTACTGGTTCTTCTTGTTTCTTTTGTTAAAGCGATTTCAATAGAAGGGTCCTTCGAAGGGATTCGATATCTATTTACTCCGGACTGGAGTTCACTGACCCAGCCAAAAGTTTGGATTGAGGCACTCACGCAGAATGCCTGGGATACCGGGGCAGCATGGGGTTTGATTCTCACCTACGCGGCTTACATGAGATCCCAGGATAATATTACGATCAGTGCGTTTCAGACTGGATTGGGAAATAATTTCGTCTCCTTACTTGCTGCCGTCATCCTCTTTTCCACAGTATTCGGGACCTTGGGCAGTTCGATGAGTGATGGAGAAATTCTGGAGGTGATGAAGACATCCGGACCGGCATCAACCGGATTAACCTTCATGTGGATGCCACAACTCTTCCAATTAATGAGTGGCGGAAAGATTTTTGCAATTCTATTTTTTCTGGGTTTAACATTTGCGGCATTCAGCTCCTTGATCTCCATGATTGAACTTGCAGCTAAAGTTCTCATCGACAGTGGTTTTTCACGAAAGCACGCCACAATTTTTGTTTGTACAGTCGGATTTTTAATGGGTTTACCCTCCGCGCTAAGCCTCACAATATTTGCTAATCAGGATTTTGTATGGGGAGTTGGCTTAATGGTCTCCGGGGCCTTTATTTCGTTTGGAGTGATTCGATATGGAAGTTATCGATTCCGAAATGAACTCGTGAATGGGGTACCTGATTCTCTTCAGCTTGGCTCTTGGTGGAGTGTTGTAATGAAATTTGTAATTCCGGTAGAAGTGGTGACGCTATTGGTTTGGTGGATTTATCAAAGTGCAGCCGTTTATGCTCCAGAAACTTGGTACAATCCATTAAGCCCCTTTTCGGTTGCGACCGTTTTACTTCAGTGGGGTGTAGCGATGGGAGTTCTGATGTACGTTAATCGGAAGGTCGTTTCCCGTCTTCGTCCTTCGGAATAAACTTCAGAGCCGCAGAATTAACGCAATGACGCATTCCGGTGGGCTTTGGTCCATCTGGGAAAACATGGCCTAAATGCCCATTACAGGAGCTGCAAAGTACTTCCGTACGTCGCATCCACAGGGAATGATCGTCTACATAGGAAACGGCATCCTCTTGAACAGGCTGATAAAAACTTGGCCATCCGGATCCGGAAGAATATTTGGTTTCCGATGAGTAGAGTGGCTCCCCACAACCTGCACAAACGTAAATTCCCTCGTCATAAAAGTCATTATAGCGGTTATTAAACGGAGGCTCTGTTCCTGATTTACGAAGCACTCTGAACTCTTCCTCTGTTAAAACAGCTTTCCATTCCTCTTCCGTCTTGAATTTTTTTTTCATATCTGAGTCTGGTTAATTCAATGCAAAAGGTTGAATGTGATCCCTGTGATTCAGGATTGAAAGGTGATTGCACGTATCACATCACTTTTAGCCGCTATATTAGCAGGCAATACAGAGGCCAATAGTGAAAGAATCAGTGTAACTACGATGACCAACACAAAATCGGCGAGATGAGGTTCCACAGGAGCAATACTCATGTAGTAGTTCTGCTCTGAAAGGCGAATCCATTCAAACTGGAGTTGTGACCACATAAACAGCAAGGAAAGTCCAATACCAATAAGGAGTCCGTAAACCGCCACTAAAACGCCTTCCAATAGGAAAATACGGCGAATGGACCCTTTATCGAGACCCAGAGTTTTGAGTATACCGATATCCTGTGTTCTTTCTAGCACCATCATCAAAATCGTTCCTATCAGA
>JAURMN010000104.1 GCA_030830725.1 Balneolales bacterium
AATTTCGGAGAGACACATTCCGAAATTAACTGAACCAATACCTCAAAACGCATAGAGGATCGCCATAGCTAATCGACAGCCACCAAGAGGACGTGGTCGTGAAATTGAAGACCGTCCCCGAATCAATACTGAAATCGATGCTTTTAAGGTACGTCTGATCAAGCCTGATAATGAGCATGAAATCACGACAATTGAAAGAGCCCTGGAAATCGCAGATCGATATGATCTGGATCTGGTAGAGATCGCTCCGGATGCCGACCCTCCGGTGTGTAAAGTGATGGATTTTGGAAAATTTCTCTTCGAGAAAAAGAAAAAAGAGAAAGAAGCCAAAAAGAAACAACACGTTATTCAGATCAAAGAACTTCGTTTCCGCCCTCATACGGATGATCATGATTTAAACTTCAAAACTCGACATGCTCGAGAATTTTTGGAATCTGGAGACAAGGTCAAAGCCACAGTTCAATTTAGGGGTCGCGATATGATGTATTCTGAAAAAGGTGAGGAGTTACTGAGTCGACTGGCCTCCAATCTAGAGGATGTTGGCAAGATCGAGACTCAGCCTACCATTGAAGGCCGCCGTATGATTATGATTCTTGCTCCCGCTAAATAAGGACTTGGAATTCATTGTTTCTGTAACGAGAATCCACTATCTTTAAAGCTTGCAAAAAATCTGAGGAAGCATTATGCCTAAAATGAAAACAAATAGTGGTGCTAAAAAGCGTCTTGCGGTTACTGGAAGCGGTAAAATCAAGCGTAAAAAAGCTTACAAGCGTCACATTTTGACCAAAAAATCTGCAAAGACCAAAAACGAGCTTGGCAAGACTACACTTGTACACAAGTCTGACGAGTCAAGAATGAAAGTACTGTTACCGGGAGCTTTTTAATCTCCTCTAACAGATTAGTTCTTTGCATTCACAGTCAGAGATACAGATTGTTCACCTAACTCGGATTGCACAACTCTAGTAATTCTCTGATATACCACCTTAACTGATAAACGGAAAATAAAATGCCACGTTCATCCAATTTAGTGGCTTCCCGTCGCCGTCGCCGCAAGATATTACAGCAGGCGAAAGGTTACTGGGGCAAGCGTAAAAACGTTTATACCGTTGCAATAAATGCGGTTGAAAAAGGATTACTATATTCCTACCGCGATCGCAGGGTTCGCAAACGTGAGTTCCGTAAACTCTGGATCGCCAGAATTAACGCTGCCGCAAGACTTAATGGTACCACTTACGGGAAGCTGATTCATGCTCTAAAAGTAAATCAGATCGAATTAAACCGTAAAATGTTAGCTGAAATGGCGGTTCACGACCCGGCAGCTTTTTCTGAGGTTGTAAAAAAAGCTGCCTCCTGAAATTAGACTTTGATGATTCTTTGAGGGTGTGAGTACGAACTACTTACACCCTTCTTTTTTTAATCAGGTCAGACCAATACCTTTCAAGGTATTTCCTTAACCTTCTCTTTTAGAAAAAACCGAAACCAGGGTTGGTTTATCATGTTGGATAAAATTGAAGCCTTTCGAAAAGAAATCCTCTCCTCAGCGCTGAATACGCCTGCACAGCTTGAAGCATTTCGCCTAAAATTCTTATCCAGAAACGGTTTAATATCCACGCTTTTTGATGAATTCAAAGCACTTCCAGGGGTCGATAAGGCGACTCTTGGCAAGCCATTAAATGAGCTAAAGGTCTTAGCCGAGACCATGTTCAAGCAGTGCAAGGAGCAATTTGAGTCCTCTGTTTCTGGCTCACAATCTATTCGAGATGATCTCACATTGCCGGTACATGCTTCATTACTAGGATCCCTTCATCCCCTTACCGTTGTTGAAAAAGAGATTCGGGAAATCTTTTTCAGAATGGGGTTCTCGATATCTTCAGGTCCTGAAATTGAAGACGATTTTCACAATTTTACGGCCTTAAATTTTCCCGCTGATCATCCTGCAAGAGATATGCAGGATACCTTTTTTGTTCGTAAAGGTGAATCTGGGCTTGAGGATTTGGTTCTTCGAACACACACCTCCCCTGTCCAGATTCGTTTAATGGAAAACCAAAAACCTCCTATTCGATCTGTGATGCCAGGACGAGTATTCCGAAACGAATCTGTTACCTATAAATCCTACTTTCAGTTTAATCAGATCGAAGGACTTGTAGTGGATCATGGTATTTCTATGGCGGAGCTCATTCAAACATTGGTTACCTTTGCCAAAATGATGTACGGATCTGAGATTGAGTATCGAATCCGAAGCTCCTTTTTTCCCTTTACTGAACCTAGTATTGAAATGGACGTGCGTACATCTTCAACTACAAACTGGATGGAAATTCTAGGTGCAGGTATGGTTGATCCTAATGTATTTGAAGCCGTTGGCATTGATTCGGAACACTATTCAGGCTACGCATTTGGAATGGGCATCGATCGTATTGCCATGCTGAAGTACGGATTTACAGATATTCGAACGCTTTATGAAAATGATATTCGAATGCTTGAACAGTTTCCATTATAACGGTTTTCAAAAGCTCTTTTAGAAGCCATATCGTAGCATATTTGACACTCTTTAACCCTCTATTTGACCCCTCTGATTCATGAAGGCTTCCGTTCGCTGGATTTCTAATTTTCTTACCTCATTATTGCCAACGGATCAGATTATCGAAACATTGACCCGCATTGGCCATGAAGTCGATGAAGCGATTACGGTTGGAGAAATCCCAGATAGCGTAGTAGTCGGACTAGTTTTAGAGGTTAGTAAACATCCTGACGCGGATCGACTACGCGTTTGCAAAGTTGATGTCGGTGAAGGACCGGATAACGCATCTCAAATTATTTGTGGAGCTCCTAATGTGGCTGTGGGACAATTCGTCGCGGTAGCTGTCCCCGGAACTACACTGCCTTTACTGGATAAAAATGGGAATCCGTTAACCATTGTGAAAGCTAAAATACGAGGTATCGAATCTAACGGAATGATATGTGCCGAAGACGAACTCGGTCTCGGAGAGGATCATTCAGGCATAATGGTCCTAAATGATAAAGCCAGTATCGAACAGATTGGACAGCCTCTCTGCTCTGTGTTGTCCCTTCAAGCCGACACCATTCTTGACATAGGACTTACACCAAACAGACCTGATGCAGCCAGCCATTCAGGTTTGGCGCGTGATCTTTCAGCAGCAACCGGAATCCTCTTTAAGTCCCCATTTTCATCTGATTTGAGTTCAGAATATTTCACGAATACAGATGGAACTGTTGACTCGAATCATCTCACGACAAATTTTGATGGAATCAACATACCCCAAGTGGATATCCGTGCAAAGCAGGCTTGTCCGCGATATGCTGGTGTGGTTGTTTGCGGTGTAAACGTTTCCGAATCACCAGATTGGTTACGCACTAGACTTGAATCGTTGGGACTTCGATCTGTAAACAATGTGGTTGATATTACCAATGAAGTCCTTCACGAAATAGGCCAGCCTCTTCACGCTTTTGATCTCGACACGTTTACTTCCGATCGAGTAACGATCCAATCTTTTGATAAACCCATTTCTTTCACCACACTAGATCATGTTAAACGCGAGTATCCGGCCGGATCCCTGTTTATCTGTGATGGAGATACTCCTGTTGCTTTAGCAGGGATTATGGGAGGTGAATCCAGTGAAGTCTCAAATAAAACGACATCGATTTTTTTGGAAAGTGCTTATTTTGAGCCCTCTGGTATACGTAAAACTGCAAAAGCTGCCGGTTTGCAAACGGATGCATCCTATCGGTATGAAAGGGGTATTGATCCAAATATGGCTTTGAATGCGGCTATTTATGCTGCAAAAAAAATCACTGAAGTAGCTGGGGGACAGATCCATTTCCGAATTCAAGATATCCAAACAGAGTTTATACCCGCTAAGAAAACTCTCACATTTCGACCTGAACGGGCAGAGTTGATCTTAGGCACTCAACTGGATTCCCAATTTATTCGGGATCTATTCTTAAGATTAGATATTCGAATTGTACATGAAAAAGACTCCCAATGGGAATGTGAGATTCCAACCTTCAGACCAGACATAACCCGTGAAGTTGATCTTATTGAAGAGGTTGGACGACTCATTGATTACAATATGCTTCCGGTGCCTGCTGTTCAGCGTGCATTTGTACCCGCACCAATTCCAAAGTGGGAAGAAT
>JAURMN010000105.1 GCA_030830725.1 Balneolales bacterium
AGCTTGGATTGAGCGACGACGACCACCTCTTCGCCTTCAATCACCTCTTCCTTCATGGAAATGTTAATGGTGGTAGTCCGATCTACTTGAACCTGAACATCGGTTATGCGGACCGTACTAAAACCTATAAAGGATGCGAGTAGAGTATAAGTGCCAGGCCTGACATTCAAAATAAAGTAGTTCCCGTTCGCATCCGTTGAATTACCGGTAAGGGTACCCTCAATCAGAACATTAACCCCAGGTAACGGGTTGCCTGCTTCGTCCGTGATCACTCCGGCTATTTTACCCGTGGTTTGTGCTTTAACCGTAACCGCGAAGAAACTGATGAGAACAAGAAATAACGCTTTTTTCAAAATCGTGATACGCTGTGATAGTGGAAAGGGTGATACAGGATCACCCTTTTTAAACTGTCAATGGAACATTGATTACTTAATGAGAGTCAGTTTTTTCGTCACCACAGCCTGATTTGTTCTCAGCTGATAGATGTAGGTCCCGCTTGGGAATTGCGAGGCTTCAAACGTGACCGTGTGCGAACCTGCACTAAAGTATCCATCTGCCAATCTTGCAATCTCTTGACCCAGTATGTCGAAGACCGCAAGCTGAACCATACCGGAGGCAGGTAGTGCAAACTCGATTTGGGTCGAGGGATTAAACGGATTTGGGTAATTCTGCTTCAACTCCACTTGATTCGGAATCTCTGCGTATTCATGGTTTGTCTCATTGCTAACTTGAGTTCCATCGGTTTGAATAATCAGACCGCGCATCTTGAAGCTTTTCGAATCTCTCCACAATGCAGGCTGATCCCCTAAACGTAAGAATCGATTTTGCCCTCTGGCCCCGTCACGTTCGTCACGATCCGTAATGTCCGCGTCGAAGGAAATGGTAACACCATGTTCGGGTGAGAATAATGGCCATTCAACGCCCTTGAATTCTCTGCTCCCCTTTGAGATATCCCCCGCAAGACTCGAGAATGGAACTTTCCATTCCATGATGTAGCCTGTTTCATCATCTGTGAGAATGGCTGCTACGGTAGTTCCTTTATAAATAGTGGTATCAACATAGGCGCCATTGTAGGTTTGCGGCTCATCAAACTCATCTGGCCCGTATGGAAGTGCTCTCAAAAGCATTTGATAATCTGCACCTCTAGTCGTTCCAGAATTATCTGATTCGGGGCTGATTCGATACGTTCTGGAGGGAGATAAGGTATCCGTTGCAACACTGTCAGCTCCCGTCGATGATTTCACCGTTCTTCGACGATACATTTCGAATTCTCCAGGGCCTTCAATATGCGGATTTGTTGGTACATCTGAGATGTCATAAAGCCCTAAATAGAGGCTTAAATGGTCATAATTGAATGATAAATTGGGAGTATCAAACGTTTCAATCATCGGTGTGCCTTCGTCACGGACCCGAACGGCTACATATAAGTGATCATCATCCATTTTTAAACCGATGTATCCTGAAAAATCAGAGGGGGATTGTGGAGTTCCCTGAATTAATGCCCAGTTCGGTTGATCTTGACTGAGCCCTCTAAAATATGCATCTGACCAGTCACTCAAGTCTGCATCAATGGTGACATTCTGCTCAGCTTTGTAATCAATAGGCATTGTCCAACGAGGAACATTGTTAGGAGACTTTGATAGATCCACAAGTTGGGCGCGTGCACCAAATGAGCTGGCATGCACATCGTTATCTTCAGCAGTGCCAAATGTTAATTGAGTTGTCCCTTCACCTGGAGTCCCACTGTCGAAGTCCGTTAAACGGGCATCAAGTACAATAACGTCCCCATCCTCTGGTACAAAAAGTGGCCACTCAAAATTAGCAAATTTGCCTCCGGAACCGGCAATTTTACCAGCCAAGGAGGAAAACGGCACTTTCCACTCCAATGTATAACCCTTCGCATCACTCCAGGCCTTTGCTGAGGCCGTAGTTCCAGACAGCGAATTATTTACTAGCCCGAAAGCATAATTCACAGGATCGGTTTCAGTAGCATATCCAATCGCGCGAATGGCCAAATGATAATCAGGTCCAAGTGTCGAATTTGTATTATCGTAATTTGGAGCAATTCGATAGCTGCTAACACTAGTAGGATATACAGCCGTATTGGTAACAGGATCCTTCATTGAAAAACCAGTGGCCTGACTCAGCACTTCAAAATGAGGACTACCGGCGGCGGCTTCACCAATATCGTAAAGACCCAAATAAACACTGAGATGGTCAAAATTAACGAGCTCTGTGACATCTGAAGTAGTTCCTACAAGCGCACTCCCTTCATCGCGAACACGAATGGCAAAATAAACATGTTCTGCATCCATCTTAACAGCAAACCAACCGCTAAAATCAGCCGGTGTTTCCGGATATCCCTTCGTATTATTTGCAGCATCAATCACTCCATACAGAGGGTGATCCACACTTAGAAACGTCCACTGAGCATCTGCCCAATCGGTTAATTCACCATCGATGGTGACTTCTGTTCCATTCAGTGCAATCATGTACAGACTGTTAACGGTGGGTTGGCCTGATGGCTGCGTAAAACCTCTTTTAGTGAGGCCAAACACAAAAAGGAAGAGGAATAAAGTTGGTAACGCTTTTTTCATCATGAGCTCGATTTTAGGTTCTGTAAAACGAAAATGTTCTTTGTGTATTTTATGTGTTCAATTTGTACACTATAATATTTAACCCATTCCATTTTGTCAACAGGTAATCCTCGATGTGTATTTTTAAATCAGCGTAGTAGTTTCGTTTTTGATATTTCAGCGAATACTCTACCTTTAAGCGCTTTAGCAGATTGTAAATTCATGACACAATCTCTGTATTTGTATTTTATGCTCTACAACGTTATTTAAGTATGTCAAAACCCTCATCGAAAGCCATTCTGGTATCTCATACTCACTGGGACAGGGCTTGGTATCTGACGTTTGGACAATATCAGTTTCGTTTAGTTCATATGATTGATCGAATTCTTAATCTCTTAGAAAAAGATCCGGAATTCAACTGTTTCGTGCTCGATGGGCAAGTGATTTTGATACAAGATTATCTTGAGATCAGGCCTGAAAATGAATCAAGACTCTCATCACTCATCGCCGATGGTCGTCTCGTAATCGGTCCCTGGTATATTCTTCCTGATCTTTTTTTGGAGTGTGGCGAAGCCGTTATTCGTAATCTTCAATTTGGGCATCGAATCTCTGGGAAATATGGACGTGAGCTCACGGTAGGTTATGTTCCGGATCCATTTGGCCACATTGCGCAGCTCCCTCAAATTTTGAATGGGTTTTCCATTGACACCTTCATCTTTATGCGAGGGATGCCAAAGG
>JAURMN010000106.1 GCA_030830725.1 Balneolales bacterium
CTATGTTAAAAAAATGGATACAATTTACGGTGGGAATGGCCGTATTAAACTGGATTTTAGCCTATTTTGGGCTCGAATTGATAGTGGCACGGGGTCTTACATCTGTAGGAACTGAAATTCCTATATCCGCCGAAGTTCATTCCGTGGCACCTGGTGACACACTATATCTGTCCGCTATTGCGCTTCCTGACACCAGTATTCCGAAAAATTCATTCGATTTGGTGATCTCATTAGATCAGCCTGAATATCTTTACTTCTTAGGATTTGAACTGGGCTATGAGGACTCGGCGTTAACGGTAGATTCAATCGCAGGTATCGGTCTCTTTGAACAGGAATTAGCGATATGGGATCCCTTAAGAAAAAATCGACTTGGCGCTTCATTATCTCGTACAAGTGGTTCGACAAGCCCAGGATCCGGGGAAATTGCCCGGCTTCGATTCACCGCTAAGGCGACTGCAGCACCTGGCACATATCCACTTGTATTTTTTAATGTAATAGCTTCTGATTCAACAGGTTCTCCGTTTGTCATCAGTATATCCGATACGGTAAACTTTGAGTTGATAAAGGCAATGACAAAGCTTGAATTCACCTCGTTTCCAAGCGGGGACACGCTGAAGGTCACGGAGGGAGATTCTCTTCCACTTCATGCTCTGGTGAATGCTTTTGAGATCACTAATGACATCCAAAAAAAGGATCAAATCACGGTTGAGATCGGTCAGATTCATATCGATTCAACAGGCTCGGACTCCGTTGCCGGGTGGCCGGAATCCGCTTGGTCTGTCATGGATTTTGATAAGGTCTCAGCAGATATGGAGGATGTGTGGGTTTACCGAGCTGAGGTAGCCTACAGAAAAGATCCTGGCCAGTATGTGGTTGCATTGCGAGCTACGTTGACAGCCGGTGATGTGTTTTATGGAGCCATTGACGGTTTTTTACATCCTGCATCAGGTGGTCAGGCAGGTGGATCAACTGGCGTTGGTGCGGGAAATCCAAGATTGGGTTTCGTCAAAATTAACCCATTAATTCCGGGTCGACACGTAATTGCTTCTTGGAGTTTTGAAGATCAGAGCATGTTACCTAGCGATGCACTGCCATTGAATCTGGAATCAAAAGTAAGAGTAGTAGGCGCACGACTAAAAGGTTATTCTCTAGACCCCTCCAATAAGTATGGCTATGGGGCCTCTTCTGATAGTTGGCATAATGAAGGGATCACGAAATATTGGGGGGTGGATGTACATCGAAATGGCCTCACAGATATTCAGGTAAGTTCTAAACAACTCTCGTCACTGAGTGGACCAAGTGAATTTTATGCGGAATATTTACGCTCTAATGGTACATGGAATCGATTCACTGGTGGATGGATTTGGCCGGGGGTGAACTCCTTCGATTTTGGGGTTTTATATGCCTCATCTGTAGCAGATGCTGATTTATGGGGCGACTCTTTGCAAGTTCGTTGGCGTTTGGCTTCGGATTACCGACTTGATGGCACCCCTGGAATATCTGCGCAGGGAACGAGTCGCATCGATGAGATCCTCATTACCGGAAGGAATACAAATGCCGTACGCCTTGAAGTTTGGCCTGGTGATACAGATCAAAATGGAACGGTTCAAGCCGAAGATGTCCTGGGATTGGGAACTCATTGGATGCGTTCAGGTCCGATGGCCATCTATTCAGTCATGGATTTTGCCAAACGACCAGTGGAATCGTGGATTCCGATTGAAGCGTCATATGCAGATGCTAATGGAGACGGGATCGTCAATCACCTGGATTTGCAACCAATCGGATTGAATTTTGGTGACGTAATGGGGGAGAATGGTGGTGCTTCGGCAGCGAAAACTAAGGGTTCTGACGCTACGCAAGCCACAGATTCACCTTCTTACGCCTCAATGATACTTCCAAAACTCGCTAAAGGGGATTCTTTGATTCTGAACTTCGAAAATAACGGCCAGGTGATCTCTGGAGTGGCCGGAGTGGTGCGCTGGACAGGTGGGGATGCTTCGCTGTTGGACTGGCAGTGGGACAGCGATCTTCTCCCCGGTCTGGCCCGCTCCGCCTCTCCCACCTCTCTTGCGTTTTTAAAAGTGGAAAGTGACAGTCGAATTCATTTCGCTGAGACAATAAAACGCCCACTTCGTGACCAACACCCGGATTTGTTGGGCAGAATGATCGTCCGTGCAAAAGCAGATATTGGCGAAGGTGCAGTGGTACTCGAGCGTCTTTCGGTTTCAAATGTGAAAGGTGAAATTATCGATGTGTCACCAACGGTGGTGATCACGATAGGACTGAGTACATCCAACGAGGAAAGCCCTGATTTTGAGCACCCTACTTCCACTCGTTTATTACCGGCGTATCCCAATCCGTTTAACCCGGAAACTATTGTTGGGTTTGAGTTGGCTCGTGCCGGACAGGTCCAAATAAGTGTATATAATTTGCTGGGTCAGCAAGTTGGAGTATTGCTAGAAGGGCAACGTTCTGCCGGACGCCACGAAATACGATTGGATGGAGAACAAATGGGTCTGTCGAGCGGGATTTATCTGGTTCAGTTGCGGACGCATCGTGGGATTTACACGCAAACAGTGACGCTTGCGAAGTAATTCAATGTGCCGTATTGCAGGCTTCCGAAAGTAAATCTCGTTATGGATATCTATCCATACTAAGACTTAAACTTTGTTTGTCAAATAGTTAAATCGTGAAAATGCCCGAAAGCACCCTAGAAGATAGAGTCCGGAGCCTCTTCCCTTTCTTGACTTTTGGGCATTTTTCATGTTATATTTGTAATTCGCTCAGAAAACGAGCGCTCTTATTGATTTTATACCGCGGGGTGGAGCAGCTGGTAGCTCGTCGGGCTCATAACCCGAAGGTCGCAGGTTCGAATCCTGCCCCCGCCACACAGAAAAAAGGCCGCCTCGATGCGGCCTTTTTTGTAAGTATTTTTGCGCAGTAATGATTACTATACAACATGCAAGTTGCAAAGTCCATTCTTATTGGGATGACGAGCATCATGCTCGTATTAGCCTCAGAAATTTGTGGGCAGACCTGTCTAAGTGTGTTCTTGCCCACTCAGACTAACGCAGATTTGTCTGGATTTGCACATCAATCCTCACAATATGAATCACACTCTTCCCAAGATTCCATGAGTAGTGACCCCAATTCTGATGCTACGAACAGCTCAGACCATTGTGACTCCTCAGAAAAACAGGCCACTACTTCATCTGACCATTGCGATGGTTCAGATTGTGAAATGGGTTGTGAGATGTGGGTTAAATCCGAAGAATCAATCGCACTGTTTACCGGTGCCGATACACAAGAACGAGATCTTTCCAAATCAGGTATTCTGTTTATTTTCGTAAACACACCAGATCCGAAATGGATCATTCCTCCTCCTCTACGGCCTCACTCATCTCCTCTTTATTTGAGGAATGAGACCCTCTTGATTTAAGTCATTATTCGATTCAAAAAGCAGCATCTAGGGCACCGCTAAAAGTCCATTGCCCGAGGCTGTTGCAGGAATTTTGTATTCGCATTTCGTGATAACCTGATCGTAATCACGAGCTTTTGACATCTCGAAATCACAATGCGAATCATCACAAATTGAATACATGAGCCATGTGGTTATCCAAACTTATCGAGTTTTTTCTTCGAAATCGCTTTTTCAGTCTTCTACTAACCGGGATTATCCTGTTTTGGGGGCTTTCAGTAGCCCCTTTTCCATGGGAGTACAACATGATTCCTCGAGATCCGGTTCAAGTGGATGCCATTCCGGATCTGGGCGAAAATCAACAAATTATTTTTACTGAGTGGACAGGGCAGTCTCCAGAGGATATTGAAGATCAAATCACTTATCCTCTTACCTCCCAACTTCTTACAGTACCGGGGATTAAAACGGTAAGAAGTACATCCATGGTGGGTATTTCCAATATC
>JAURMN010000107.1 GCA_030830725.1 Balneolales bacterium
AAGCACCGGGTCTCCGGATCCCATCCACATTACCAAAAAAGTCACTCACTGTCAGATTTTTTAATGATATCCTTCCCTTCGAGCTTACCGACGGACAAAAATCCGCTCTGCGGGAAATCCGAGAGGATCTCTCATCGGGTGTTCAAATGAATCGTCTCATCCAAGGCGATGTCGGTGCCGGGAAAACAGTGGTATCGATCGGAGCTATGTTAATGGTACTGGATTCGGGGGGGCAAGTAGCCATGATGGCTCCAACCGAGATTCTGGCTCAACAACATTACTATACTCTTTCACGATGGCTGGAGCCTATAGGAGTCCGAATTCGACTCTTAAAAGGTGGCCAAAAGCTGACTCTTCGCACCGACATCCTCACCGAAATGCAGGCTGATCCTGCTTCTGGGGGTACTCAGATTGTAGTGGGCACCCATGCCATCCTTCAAGATCAGGTTCAGTTTTCGCGATTAGGTCTTGCGGTCATCGATGAGCAACATCGATTTGGAGTGGCTCAGCGGTCCCAGATGCTGGCCAAAGGAGATCATCCTCACTTGCTCGTTATGTCGGCCACCCCAATTCCCCGTTCTTTGGCCATGAGCATTTACAGTAATTTGGATATTACCGCGGTGAAAGGACTTCCCAGTGGGCGTAAACCGGTAGTCACAGCTGTTCGAAATGAGTCCAAACGCGAGGATCTCTATTCATTTGTAGAAGCGCAATTACAAGATGGAGGTCAGGCTTATGTGGTTTATCCTCTTGTCGAAGAGTCTGAGGTTCTGGATTTAAAAGATGCGACCGCCGGGTTTGAACAGCTACAGAAGCGTTTTAATGATTACTCAGTCGGACTGATGCATGGCCAGATGCCACAAGAAGAAAAAGACACCGTGATGGCGCAATTTATCTCGGGGGATATCCGAATTCTTGTGAGCACCACCGTGATTGAGGTGGGCGTTGATGTTCCGAACGCCTCATTAATGATTATTGAACATGCTGAACGTTTTGGATTATCCCAACTCCATCAGCTCCGCGGACGTGTAGGCAGGGGTGAACGTCAAAGCTATTGCGTGCTTATGCATGGCGCTCCTTTGAGTAATAGCGCCCGTTTTCGTTTGCGTAAAATGGCGGAAACCAATGACGGCTTCGAAATCGCAGAGGCCGATTTAAAACTTCGAGGGCCGGGAGACTTTCTGGGAACCCGTCAAAGTGGTCTGCCTGAGTTCCGATTTGGTGATATTGTCGAAGATCAATCACTTTTGCTTCGAGCCAAAGATCTGGCCTGGAGCCTGATTCAATCCGATCCCGAGCTCCGCGCTCCGGAAGTTTCTGCCTTTAAATCCGTTTTCGAACCCTATTTCAAAGAGAGAATGGGATTTTTTGCGAGTTGAGCCGAACGATGCAGAATTTAATAGCTGAGATATTCCACACAATGATTTGCGGAACGCTCTACATTTACAGTGAGTTAGAAAGAGTGTACAGAGAAAATCCAAACCTTATAACACCCATTTTTTCGATGAAACCAGAATCGAAATTCACACCGTCCCGTCCAACTCAAAACGAAATTGATCGTCGAGAGTTTCTACGAACTGCGGGTTCAGTTGCTCTTTTTGCCGCGCTGGGTATCACTATCACCTCCTGCAGTGGAACTGCTACAGATTCGGGACTGGAACCTCCGGATAATTCAGGAGATGGCCAAGGAAACGGTATCACCATTAGTGGGAATACGATCACGATCGATCTGACCAAATCAGGCGGAGCACCTTTGGCCTCATCTGGTGGTTGGTTGGCCAATGAAAAAGGGGGGTTTATTGCTGTGAATGTGGATGGGAGCACGATTCGAGCTTTCACCAACGTATGTACACACTCTAAGTGTACCAATGCCTGGACCTTCAGTAACAGTCTATTTATTTGTACTTGTCACGATTCTCGATTCAATACCAGCGGTAAAGTGGTATCTGGACCCGCAAATGATGACTTAAAAGAGTTTAGCGTCAGCCGAAACGGAAATCTTGTCACGATTACCAAATCTTGATCGACAATCTCTCATGAAACCATACTTTATTTCCAATCTCCGGTTTCGGAATTCCGAAAAACCCCGTTTCCAAGATAGTTCTTGGCGATACACTATGATGTTTGCTTGGATCCTAATCGGATCCCTTTATGGAATTCCATCCTCAGCCGTCGCACAGGATCAAGAGTCGACACAGTCCCCGACTTTAGGTGTATTTTTCACTGAAAATGGTAAAGCGGAGTTTACCTCACGTGCCCCGATGCTCACGTTTTCGGGGGTGAGTGAACAACTGAACGGGTTAATCAACCTTGAACAAAACATACTGGACTTCTATCTCGACCTGGAAACGCTCGATACCGATATTCGTCTTCGGAACAAGCATATGCGGGATTCATATCTCGAAACCAAGGAGTTTCCCTTTGCAGAATTTCGCGGCCAATTACGGGAATTACCGGACTTCACTAGTGGAGATACCGCTTCTGTGATAGCTGTGGGACGATTTAAAATTCACGGAATTGAACGGGAAATTGAAGTACCCGGAGTCTTAATTCGTACTTCTCAGGGTCTTCTCCTCTCAGCCGAATGGAAAATTGAGCTTCCAGACTACGAGATCAGCGTACCAAAGGTCGTGTTTT
This sequence comes from Balneolales bacterium, assembly GCA_030830725.1. Classification (GTDB taxonomy): domain Bacteria; phylum Bacteroidota; class Rhodothermia; order Balneolales; family Balneolaceae; genus JAURMN01. Next base: position 2,638 of record JAURMN010000107.1, read on the forward strand.
ATGAGCTTAGCGAAACCCAAGAAATCCAAATTCAGGGCTTGTTTGTGCCTTATCCGCTTTCCACTTCTGCAA
>JAURMN010000108.1 GCA_030830725.1 Balneolales bacterium
AGTCATGTCTCGTAAACAGTTTGAAATCCCCACCATGTATGCGTCCTCGATCATAAAAACGATCAAGGAGGCCACACAAATTACTGACCCGCGAAAAAAAGACCTGACGCCGTCGGTATTGGATTTTGGTCCTCTTCAGGTACTCATTCCACGGCACTTCGGCTTCTGTTACGGTGTGGAAAATGCCATTGATATCGCATATCGCACAGTGGAAGAAAATCCTAACCGGCGAATTTTTCTGCTTAGTGAAATGATTCATAATCCAACGGTAAACGAAGATTTGTTGCGGAAAGGGGTGCGTTTTTTGTTTGAAACTGACGGAACGCCTCTAGTGCCATTTGACAGTCTTACGGCGGAAGATATTGTCATTGTTCCGGCATTTGGAACCACCCTTCAGATTGAAGACCAACTTCGAGAGATCGGTATTGACCCTTATCAATACAATACCACCTGCCCCTTTGTCGAAAAAGTGTGGAAACGGGGTGATCAATTAGGTCAAAAGGGCTACAACCTGGTTATTCACGGGAAATATCGTCATGAAGAGACACGCGCAACGTTTTCACACAGTGCAAAGCACTCCGAAGTCGTGGTGGTGCTCAATGAGGAAGAGGCCACAACCTTAGCGGAAATCATGACCGGTGACCGGCCTAAAGAGGACTTTGAAACCCATTTCCGCCATAAAAGTACTCCCGGATTTGATCCTGATGTTCACTTGCGTCAGTTTGGGGTGATCAACCAAACAACCATGTTGGCCACCGAAACCGAACGGGTGATGCAAATTCTCAAAGAAGCGGCCGCAAAGGTGGCAGAAACCCGCGCGGAGATTCGTGATTTTGCCGATACCTCCGATACTCTGTGTTATGCGACCAATGAGAATCAATCTGCCACATTGGCTCTCGCCGAGGCAAAACCAGATCTTTCAATCATTGTGGGAGGATACAATTCGTCCAACACCATGCACTTGGTAGAGATTTTGGAGCATGCAGGTCCCGCATTTCACGTGCGCGATGAGAGTGAGATTGAATCCACAGAAATCATCCACCATTTTGACCAGTGGAAGCATGAACGTTTGTCCACCACGAATTGGCTGAATACAGAAAAACATGCCGGCAGCAAATCTAAGCAGAACCCTCTGCGAATAGCCCTCACCTCTGGGGCGTCCTGCCCCGATGTGCTGGTAGACGAGGTATTGCTAAAGCTTTTGGATTGGTTCCCCGAAAGACGTTCCTTGGACGAGGTTATGCAGACGTTTAACGACGTTCGAGCTGAATAGCAGATTGTGAATCTTATTCCACAACCTCAAAATAGGTAATCTGCGCCGGATGCAAGGATTGAATCCGAATTGACAGATCTTCAATTAACGGGTTAATTTGTGGAGTAATATATCCACTAGAATCATTAACGAGCATTTCTGCGGTGACAATCGCTTCAAAGAGGTCACGGTCCCGGATTTGATCATACTCTTCAATCGGAATTAAATAGCGCACCGTAATAAATGCAGGAGTAAATTCGATGTTTAGATCCAAGGGTAATCTGCGAGTCTGGATCGGGATTCGCACCTCTCCTTCCGTAAATTCGGCTGCTTCCTGCACCAAGGTGATTTGCTCTGGAGTAACGGTTAGGCCCGGACTGGATTGAAGTGGAATCAGTCTGCGAATCGATCCGGAAATATCTAAAATCGTTAAGGGGCGAATCGACCAACTTTCCAGTTCTCGAATTCGGGATTCACCCCCGGTAATCGTAACACTGTCTGGGAGTAGTTCCAACTCCGTAATCGGCCCAAATCGTGTTCTAAACTCAAGCACCGGAGCACCGGAAACGGGTACTTTTTTGGATGCGAGCGGCTCTAAGTCCAACAAAAGAGCCGAAGGTTCCACATCATTAAGCGTCAATTGATATATGGGTGCAATCTGCTGCCGAATCTGATCGGTAAGCACCACGGTTTCCTCTTCTACTCCCAGTGACAGTACGGCCGGATTAATAGCCCAAGAGAGAAGTTCCCAACCCTCGCCGGATAAACTCACGGTTACTTCGTCCGGCACCTCATGACGAAGTGCAATACCGGACGGCAGAGTGGCTACCTCCACCTTCATAGGAAGCCGTACCGTATAATCCCTCCCCATTTTCACCCAAAACCAGAGAAATATGGCTAGAATCAAAGCAAAGCCTGCTACAGCAAGGCGTTCGCGATTCTCATCAGGAGTAGGTTCGCGATCCTCCTCGGAAGGAGAGAAAAAAGCCAGAAGTCGAAAAAATAGCGTGTTGAGTGCGTTCATAGGTATTGATAAACGAGTACGTTCAGGCCCGAACAAGTAAAGCCTTTACTACCTCTGACCCGACGCGTTGATTTAATTTACGCACAATACTGTCACGATTCATATGCAATTCATGACGCCACGCCGAGTGAGGGACTTCTACCACCAGTTGGTCCCGCTCAAAATGGACGTTTTGAGACACATTTGCAATCTGAGGCCCCACGACTTCCTTCCACACCGAAAGAACCTTCCCGCGCTTTACCTTTTCCTGGTTCGGATGTTTTTGCAGATACTCCTCAAGAATATCATGCAGAATTCGGGGTTTCCGGGAGAGGCCTTTCGTCATGATGTACTCTGTGTTATGTTTTTTACTTCCGGTCCGGAAACTTCATACCAGACCGAATTTTTCATCGAAAAATCAGCTGCACTCCGAAGTGCCGAACCTGAAGCATGGGTAATAAAAATCTGTCCACCCTGCTCTTCCAAGATCCTTACAAGAGTACGGATTTTTTCCGAGTCTAAGTTTCCAAATACATCGTCCATTAGCAAAATCGGCCGATCCTCACTTTGATCTTGATAATAAAATGCCTGAGCGAGTTTTAGGGCAATGGTAAATAGTCGCTGTTGTCCCTGTGACCCGTACTTTCGTAATTCGATCTGATCCAGATAAAATACCAATTCATCGCGATGAGGTCCGATCAGGCTCTGACGTCGTTCCTGCTCTTTTTCAAACGCTGCATCCAGTGCAAGCAGCATCTGCGCACTAATCTCCGACGGCGACTGTCCGGCTTGTACCGGCATAAACGTCTTGTAGGTAAAGTTAGGACGCAGTGAAAGTTGCGTTAAAGCTTTGAAGTGCTGTTCCAAATAGCCAGCAAAATGCTCCAATACCAAGGCGCGAGTCGCTATAATTTTCCCACCTACATCGGCCATTTGCACATTCCAAGGCTCCAGGGCCGACCGCAACATCTCACCCCGCAACGCATCTTGCAGAAGCAGGGTGCTGCGTTGACGTCGAATTCTTCGATAAAGCAATAAATTCTGAAGATATTCGCGGGATAGTTGAGAAATCAGGCCGTCTAAGAAAGATCGACGTTCCAACGGTCCTTCTGCCGTCAGTTTTCGGTCCTCCGGACACATGACCACCACCGGTACCCTGCCAATCAAATCCGTAAGCCTATCCAGTGGGCTGTCATTGACAAAAAAGGTCTTTCCCTCATTGACACTATAGAACGTTTTGAGGGAAAACTTACTGCGGGCCGCACTTTCAAACGTGCCTCCCAGCTCAAACCAGTTTTCTCCTTGATTGGGGAGTACCCGATCGGACGTAGTAACAAAACTACGAGACATACAGAGCAGGTGAATGGCATCCAGGATATTCGTTTTCCCGACACCATTCGGCCCTGTAAGTATATTAAACTGCGGTGCCCACTCCAGTGCCTTTTCGGTATGATTCCTGAAATTACGAAGGTTGAGGGAGTGGATGAGCATCAGGGTTCTATGCCAAACACATCTCCGCCCAAAAAGAGTGCCTGGTCGCCCAGTTCTTCTTCAATGCGGAGAAGTTGATTATACTTGGCGATCCGATCGGTACGGCTCATCGAACCGGTTTTAATCTGACCGGCATTCACGGCAACGGCCAGATCCGCAATGGTCGTGTCTTCCGTTTCGCCAGAGCGGTGGGAAATCACACTGGTATATTTGTTCTTATGCGCCATTTCAATAGCATCCAGTGTCTCGGTTAGCGTACCAATCTGATTCACTTTAATCAAAATCGAGTTGGCCACCCCTTTCCCGATCCCCTCCGCGAGACGGTCCGTGTTCGTCACAAATAGATCATCCCCAACCAATTGAATCTTATCGCCAATTGCATCGGTCAGAGACTTCCATCCATTCCAATCATTTTCCTGCATTCCGTCTTCGATGGAAATTATCGGGTATTTGTTTACCCAGTTAGTCCAGAATTCCACCATCTCCTCAGAAGTTTTCTTACTTCCGTCACTCCATTTGAATTCATATACCCCTGTTTTGGTATTATAAAACTCAGAACTCGCCGGATCCAGTGCCAATAGTACATCCTCACCTGGTTTGTACCCCGCCCGTTCAATCGCTTTGAGTATCACTTCCACCGCTTCTTCGTTAGACTTCAGATTCGGTGCAAATCCACCCTCATCTCCAACGGCGGTGTTCAATCCCATCTCGGAAAGCACTTTTTTGAGGGTATGAAAAATTTCGGCTCCCATTTGAAGACTGTGGCTGAACGTCTCCGCCCCTGCAGGCATAATCATGAATTCCTGCAAGTCCA
>JAURMN010000018.1 GCA_030830725.1 Balneolales bacterium
AACAGGAAAAACAAAAAAATCCATCCGCTGTTGAGGTTCAGATCGTGGATAAAGCACTTAAACGGGCTACTAAATTCCCTAAACCTAGAAAAGGAATAATGGGATTGTTGAGAAGTTTTTTTCCTTCTTTCAATAAAAATTAAAGATTACGTACACATTCCGTTTTTAAACGTTACGATTAAGCATTAATGGCCATGTCTGATTCATTTTTAAAACCGTCAGAAACTATTGAATTAACTTCACCACAGCTCACGGAATCCGCTGAAGTCGAAGAGTTGGCAACTCAGGTCATTAAAACACATAATCTCGAATTTGGACCTGCACAAATTGGATATTTTTTGGTTTACCCTAATTTGTCCAAAATGAAAGGAGCTACCTGTATCAAAGCCAACCGAGAAGTCAAATATTATTCTGGTAATGATTACTTAATTGAGATTTCTGGCGACTTGTGGGATATGCTAGACGCTGATTCCAAAAAAATGCTTCTTTATCATCAACTTTTGCACATTGAACCGGTTTTTAAAGCAAAGAACCAAGAGTGGAAGATGACCATTCGAAAACCAGATTTCGCTGATTATTATGAGATCAATGATAAATTTGGAAATACTTGGTATAAAACGATTCAGGCTACGATGTCTTCTCTGTACGATTTGGATCCAAAACAAGAATCAAAAGTTAGTCTATAACTGTTGGCTAATATTAGTTTAAATAAAGTAGATTAATAGTACTGTCGTCAGTTTTTAAAGCGCTGATATGCAGCTTTTTCAAGAGTTTCTCGATGATCTGGATGTGCTATCCGAATTAACTCTTTTGCACGATCGCGAAGTCCTTTACCATAAAGATTGGCGATTCCATATTCTGTGACAATATAATGAGTATGGGCACGTGTCGTAACTACTCCTGCCCCCTGGTTTAGAAAAGGTGTGATCCGGGAGATTCCATTTTTAGTGGTGCTTGGAAGCGCAATAATGGGTTTACCATCATCGGATAAGGAGGCGCCACGAATAAAATCCATTTGGCCCCCAACTCCAGAATATTGTTTCATGCCGATCGAATCCGCACAGATTTGACCCGTTAAATCGACTTCGATTGCACTATTAATCGCAGTTACTTTAGGGTTTTTACGAATCACTTTGGTGTCGTTGACATACGCAACGTCTAACATTGCAATGAGTGGATTGTCATCCATGTAGTCATAAAGATTTTGAGTACCCATTGCAAAAGTAGCCACGACTTTACCAGGATGAACACGTTTTTGAGAATTATTGACAACGCCCGATTCGAGAAGAGGCAAGACACCATCAGAAAACATTTCGGTATGAATTCCGAGGTTCTTATGATTTGTGAGAGACGCTAAAACGGCATCCGGTATCGCCCCAATCCCCATTTGCAGTGTCGCACCGTCTTCAATTAGTGTTGCACAATATCGTCCGATACTTTTCTCGATTTCTGAGAGGTCTGCCGGTTCATGAAAATGCATGGGTGCATTCGATTCGATGGCAAAATCAATATCATTTTGGTGAATAATGCCATCTCCATGTGTTCTGGGCATGTTGGGGTTTAGTTCTGCAATAACTAAATCGGCATTCTGGATAGCAGCACGAGTGGCGTCCACGGAGACACCCAGAGAGCAATACCCATGTTTATCGGGTGGGCTGACTCGAATCAGGGCTACATCTAAATCAATGATTCGTCGATGAAATAATCGGGGGATCTCGCTCAAAAAAATGGGAACGTACTCTGCTCGTCCAGCTTCTATCGCCTTACGTACATTACTCCCAACGAAAAAAGCATGCGTTTGAAAGATCCCTTCATACTGAGCGTCTACATAGGGCGCAGGACCTTCAGTATGTAGATGGTAAATATCGATATCCTTTAACTCTCGAGATCTATTCGTCAATGCTTCAACCAGAAGAGTAGGAGTCGCTGCAGCGGTATGGATAAAGATTTTATTCCCACTTTGAATCGTAGATACGGATTGTTCAGCTGATACGAGTTTCATAGTGTCATTCCAATAAATTCCGATCTAATCAAATCCTCAATTGAAATTGAGAATATATCTAACCCAAAAATGTAAAGGAATGAAAAGATAATCGCGTGATTACTTTAGAAGTAGCAATTTTTTTACCTGTGTCTGTCCCTCGTAATCTATTCTGTATAAATACACTCCAGTAGAAAATTCAGAAGCATCAAAAGTAACGGTATGATGCCCAGCTTGTCTGGTTTCTTCCACTAAAACCTTTACAAGTTGCCCCAGTGTATTGTAGACATACAAGCGAACATCTCCTGATCTTGGTATGCTGAAATCGATTTGCGTGACTGGATTGAATGGATTGGGATAATTTTGATTTAATAGGAATTCTGAGGGAATCTCATCATAAACTTCATTAGATACTGTAAGGAGTTCAGTTTTTGGAGTAAATATCTCAGATGGGATTACATTCTTAATACCGTTCCCACTCCATCGTAAAAACATCCCAGATTCACCTGAGCTGTGCGAATACTCTACCTTTACTTTATTTCGAGAGTTCGCGTTTAATCGAATATTTGATGACTGAGAATTATTTTCATCGATAATCAAAACATCATTCAACCAAACTTTTGCCTTACCATTTACTGGATCAGAATAGAATCGATAGAATCCAAACTTATCATTGATGATTTCACCTTCCCATCTAACACTAAACCCAGAGGTACCTATCGCTTCGTCAGGTCCTCGATTTCCCCATTGAAAGGCTATCATAGGATCTTTTCGAATCATCGCACCCCCTGTGAAATCAGAATTAGAGAAGTAGGTTGCGGCCAAACCCCTAAGAGAATCTTGATTCGTAGCAGCGATCCCTTGTCCATGAAAATCAATCCAATTGATGTTTCCAAGCCCAACGCCTTGAACATTACTTTTATAGACCAGATAGATATCTCGCATGTCGTTAATCTGATCCAACTTTGCAGTAAAGAAGTCATAAGTCTGCCATCCACCCGTTACCTGTGTCCCGATTGTAGCAAGTAGGGGTCCATTTATACTATCCGCCCGAGCTTCAATGTTAGCGGCAACCTGTTCAGTAGCATAACGAACGGTAATAAAATCTATCCCTTCTAAATTCATGGTTCCGAACTTTAAAGCTGAATTTTGTCCAGCGAATCCCACATTAAATTCGCCGCCTAAAAAATCACCAGTGGATTCCGTTTGTAGATTTATGAACTCCAATGCGTGCTGCGCTTGTTTGCGCTTAAGATTCAGGATGATTCCATCACTCCCTCGAAGGGGCGCTTCAATGTCAGCACCATCATCTTCGAATGAAGCACCAAGAACGTAGAATACATTATCTGGTCCATCCCCATGCGTTTCAGCAGTAAATATACCAGTACAGCCATTTCGTGGGCCAGTTCCGTGTGAGTGATCATCATGTCCAATGGAGGGCTCCACTACGACAACTTCACATGCTATACCATTCCCTATGGATCCCTGTTCCGGATCCTCAACATAGACGTGATACTCAATTTGATCAAAGTCTTCGTAAAAGCCACCATTTACAGGCTTTGTAATCGTTACTTTCGGTGTTGAATTTCCCACAATGATTTCTAATTGTGCAGTAGAAGAAGCACCTTCAGGATCGGTGACCTTAAGCGATACGAGATACTTTCCATTCGATG
>JAURMN010000109.1 GCA_030830725.1 Balneolales bacterium
TAATAATGTTCTTCAAGCCATTCATACCAAAATTGGCTGGGTACCTGGATGGTAAGTGTTTGCTCATCCAGACTGACAGCGGTAATCGGTTCAAACCAAGATTTATACTTCTGATAACTGATGTTATCCTGAATGATCTGAAGACACTCTGACCACGTCTTTTCGGCTAGTTTTCGGTTTTGTTCACTGATCGGATGGTTCACGTTCTGACTTCTTCTAATACGTTCAAAAATGTTCTACTGACCTATTTTCTCAAAATTTCCGCTAAAGAGCAGTTATCCACAAGATTAACAGTGGATATCCCGGCATAATTCCTTTCAAAAATGTGCAAAACTTTCATCGATGTCAAACTGGAGATCAGAGAACCAAGAGAAGTTATTCACATAGGAAAAAAAAGTATAACTTATTATCCTGCAATGAGTTATGTGAAATCTAAAAAATTCTCATCCACTCCTTAACACTAAGGTTACATTGGCGTAATGAGCGATATGCACATCTTTTCATTACAGACAAAAAAAGTAAAAAAGTTTTCCACAAGTTATCCACATAAAAGTTTAAAGTAAAGGTTGATTTTTTTGAAATTTTTCTAAGTGCATCGTAGGCAATGAAAAACCGTGAGTCGGTTGTTGGTCATTACCAAAAATAAACCCATTTTGAGGAGAATTTTCCGTCACTTTTTCCCAACTAGAAACCGTTGCTTTCCACCATCATCTATTCGGAGTTCTGAATAGGAGAGATAGCGTTGCCCAATCTTCAGAATTTGTTCTGCATATACCGGATTCAACTCTATAAATAGCATACCATTTTCAGCAAGTGCACGACTTGAGTAGGATAAAATGGTTTCCATCACGTGCAGGGGATCTTCTGTAAAAAGCGCCACTGCAGGTTCGAAATTTAAGACCTGAGGATCCATTTCGGCGGCTTCCGTTGGATTGATATAAGGGGGGTTAGAGACAATCAGATCAAATGAGATGGGCAGGCGGAAGGGTGTGTCTGCCGCGTCAGCCGTCTGCGGTGTCGCCAATTCAAACAAATTCATTTCCAGAAAGTGAACATTCGCCTTATGAAGGTGTGCATTACCGTGCGCAATCTCCAGGGCTTCAGTCGAAATATCGATTCCATAACACTCCCAAGCGGGCCGTTCTGCAGCAAGTGAAGTGATAATACATCCACTGCCCGTTCCGATATCAAGGGCGCTAAGAGATTTCTCAGCTGAGGACTCGCCGATGAATTCTTTTAGAATCATTGCGACCAATTCTTCGGTTTCTGGCCGCGGTATCAACACCGCTGGTGTTACCTCAAAATCCCGACTCATAAAGGCAGCTTTACCGCTGATATATTGAAGGGGCTCATGGGCGGCTCGTCGCTTTACCAGTGGTCGCAGAGTGTCGAGCTCTTGAGCGCTCAAGGGCCTGTCAAATTGTAAATACAGATTCAGCCGAGGGATTTTAAGCACATCGGCTAAGAGCCACTCGATACTCAGGCGTGGTTGATCTACCTGGTGCTTTACGAAATAGTCTGTTGCCCACTCCAACATGGACAATACAGTCCATGTTTTCACCCCTAAAGAGTCATTTCTCATACTCTTCTTCACCCTCTCCGCCATTCTGCAGTGACAAACCAAAACGGGTGGTGTAATCGATGATGAACTCGATCAGATCAGACTCGATATTTTTTTCTTCTCGAAGGGAAGAGCCTTTAAATCCTAAGCGACCCCCCGACTTTTTGAGATGGATACGCGTGTGCTCAGGCGTATATTCGCTCACGCACACAACCGATACCGTTGAATTGGTGTGTTTGTCATATTCCTCATAGACCATGACATAGACGCGATCAATCCCCGAAGTTGACTCATGTTTAAAAGAAAACTTTGGCGGATGACTGGAAAGAAGTTTTTCCGGCATGCGTTTGAGGTCATCCTTTGGTCCGTAGATCAGGTATTTGGTAACAGTGCTCATGTGAAGGGTCGGAATATGCGAATTCGTAGTATACGGGAGTCGGGTAGTACAGAGTGTAAAAAGGATACAGGCTTCACAAACTTGAATGCTGAAAAGAAACGTGATAATGAACTTATTGTCAAGTCTGATTCGTTATGGAGGTTGGAAAAAATGATGCACCCACGTTCAGGGATTTCAGGACATTGTTAAGGTCAAATGCCTCTTTTTTGTTTGGAAGATAAGCCCTTGATTTCTGCATATCCGCTTCGCTTTTCGTATACTTAACCTAATTAAGATCCAACGATGAAAAATGTAAACATGATCTCGAAACGGTTTGGATTCGTCTTGTTATCCTTTTTGGGCGTACTCTCGAGTGCGTTTCCACTCCATTATGCCTCTGCGCAGGTGATGGAACCGGATTTAATCGGATTTGGACAACCCAAATCCCCTTACGGGGATGGTCTCCGAACCGGTTTGATGTTTCAGACCAGTGTTAACAATTTTGGATTTGGGGTCTATGGGCAACTAGATCGCTCGGTTTCCCCATTAGTCGATGGGTTTATAAAAGTTGGATTCACAGGGTTACGGGATGTAAGTGAGCAGACGTTTACGGACTACTTTTTCGGTCAGCAGGTTATTCCTAATAAATATCAACGTGGGTTAGCGATTCCATTGATGGGTGGAATTCGCCATCGGCTCTTTGCCCGTCAGGTGCAGGATAATTATCGTTTTTACGTAAGTGGAGCCGCAGGGGGTGTGTTTGCGTTTACCTTTCCCTACTTCAAAGACTTGAATCAGAATGGATACCGTGAGCGTTTTATCGACTATTTTGAGAATACGAATGATGTGTTTTCCGGGTGGAAAAATGGATCCTGGCACCTGGGGCTTTCCGGAGAAGCTACCATCGGAATAGATTTCGGAAGTAATTTCAGTAAAATCTCGCGTCTGCAGTTTGGCTATATGTTCTATTATTTTCCGGAAGCTCTTCAGATGATGATGCCGAATCAACCTATTCCAGTCATCAACCCCGGTCCAGATCAGTATCCCTATGAGCTGAATCCAGACGGATCTTTAAAAATGCAACCCTTTTTTGGGACTCAGAGTTATTTTGGAACTCCGACCATTACCCTTTCTTTCGGAAGAATGTGGTAACTTCCGTCGCTCTGAATCAAAGAATCAAAAACATCACTAACCACATACCACGATACACTAAAGGAAACGTATGAGTTTAATTGAAGCCGTTCTAGCCAGACAAATTATTGATTCACGTGGGAATCCGACAGTTGAAGTGGACGTCCTGACCGAAGACGGAATTCTGGGCCGTGCAGCGGTGCCATCCGGAGCCTCTACCGGTGAGCATGAAGCGGTAGAATTGCGTGACGGGGATGCCCGTGTATTTCTTGGTAAAGGAGTACTCAAAGCGGTTGAGAATGTAAATACGACTATTCAAGATGCCCTGGTTGGGGAGTCGGTATACAATCAGACCGGCATCGATCAGCTACTTCTTGAACTGGACGGCACAGCCAATAAAGGGAATTTGGGAGCCAATGCGATTTTAGGGGTCTCGCTGGCCGTGGCCAAAGCTGCAGCAAATGCCTCTGGTTTCCCGCTCTGGCGCTACATGGGGGGAGCCAATGCCAAATTGTTGCCATTACCTATGATGAATATTATTAA
>JAURMN010000110.1 GCA_030830725.1 Balneolales bacterium
GAGGATCTCCGGATCGTAGCTGGCTATGTAAAAGGAAAGAAAAAATCCTCCAATGTACAGGCGATCATCGTTCCAGGTTCTAAACAGGTAGAGGCTCAGGCACGCGCCGAAGGGCTTCATGACATCCTCGCAGAGGCCGGGTTTGAGTTACGTGGTCCGGGCTGTTCGGCCTGTTTGGGAATGAATGAAGATAAAATTCCCAAGGCTGAGTATTGCATCTCCACATCGAATCGGAATTATGAGGGCAGACAAGGTCCAGGTGCCAGGACAATGCTGGTAAGCCCGCTCATGGCAGCCATCATTGCGGTGGAGGGTCGCGTGGTAGATGCTCGGGATTATATCGAAGCCGGAGAGGAGCTCGCAGTCTAATGGAGAAATTTACTCTTCTCAGATCGACAGTCGTTCCACTTTCGGTTCAAAATGTAGATACCGATCAGATTATACCGGCTCGTTTTTTGAAGGCGACTTCCCGTGACGGATTTGGAGAAAATCTGTTTCGTGATTGGCGCTATGATGAATCTGGTGATCTGAATCTGGATTTTGTGCTCAATGACCCCACGTTTGGTGGATCCATCTTGGTAGCTGGGGAGAATTTCGGCTGTGGGTCCAGTAGAGAACACGCCGCTTGGGCACTGGTGGATTATGGGTTCCGTGCGGTCATTTCGAGTTATTTTGCAGATATTTTTAAAGGAAATGCCCTAAATAACGGACTATTACCAGTACAAGTTTCGTCGACTTTTTTGGAAACGATTTTTGAAAGAGTTCATCGAAATCCGCAGCATAGAGTTGAAATCAATCTGGAAAAGGAGACGATTTCATTGTGTGAAGAAAGTACGGAAGAAGCGTTTTCTGAATCCTTTGAAATCAATCCGTATAAAAAACTCTGTTTGCTAAATGGATATGATGATATCGACTATTTATTGAGTAAGCGAGATGTCATTGAGGCGTTTGAAAAAAAACGGGATTTTTGATATCAAGATCCTTTGATATCTAGTTCTTATAAATGGATGGTTGGATGTAATGTGAGCGATGTATGAAAAAAACGATAGCACTTCTTTCGGGAGATGGAATTGGCCCCGAAGTTCTAAATCAGGCTGTTAAGGCATTAAAAGCCGTTGCTGCTCGATTTGACCACCAATTTCACTTTCAACCAGCGTTAGTTGGTGCTGTCGCGATCCGTGCTACGGGTAATCCACTTCCGGATGATTCACTGGATGTGTGTCGACATGCAGACGCTATTTTGTTCGGTGCTATTGGCGATCCAGCGTTTGATCAAGATCCTACTGCAAAAGTAAGACCGGAGCAAGGCTTACTTCGGCTTCGTAAAGAAATGGGACTGTTTGCCAATATTCGACCAGTTGAGCTCTATGAATCACTTTCAGAGCGATCCCCACTGCGAGAAGACCGAATTAAAGGGACCAATCTGGTCGTCTATCGAGAGCTCACCGGTGGAATCTATTTTGGTGATAAAGGGCGTTCCTCAGATGGTAAATTGGCCTATGATTCCTGTGAATATTCGGTGGAAGAGATCGAGCGAATTGCGAAAATGGCTTTTGAAGCCGCTCTTCGGAGAAGAAAAAAGTGCACTCTTGTAGATAAAGCCAATGTTCTGGAAACATCCCGGCTTTGGCGTGAGACGGTTCAACGATTGGCAAACGAATACCCGGATATCGAGATGGAGTATTTATTTGTTGATAATGCGGCCATGCAATTGATCCAGCGACCCAGTCAATTTGACGTGATTCTTACAGAAAATATGTTTGGAGACATATTGTCCGATGAAGCAAGTGTATTAACGGGGTCACTTGGATTACTTCCCTCTGCATCAGTGGGAGAAAAGACCGCTCTCTTTGAACCGGTGCACGGGAGCTACCCAGAAGCTGCTGGAAAAGATCTTGCAAATCCGATTGCCGCTATTCTCTCTGGTGCTCTGATGCTCGATCACTTTGAAATGTTTGAAGAAGCAGACCGAATTCGCACCGTCGTTCGATTGCTGATGGATAAAGGAGTAGTCACGATGGATTTAAATCCAAATTCATTTGTGAGCTGTTCCAAGATTGGGGATATCATTGGAGTGTTCATTGAAGCCGATTCCGAAGATGAGGCCTCTTTTGCTAATCTGTTTGAAGGAGGTGTTCCGATTGTCTGATCAGTCTGTAGCTGACCCTTGATCAGAATGCTCCTATTCCCAGTAAACCCAATTCCGGATAGCGATCATGCCATTCGGACGGGCAACATATCGACTGCAATTCGTGTCGGAGCGGAAAGGTATTTCTTAGCTGTGAAAATGCCTTTGCCAAGTTCACTCCCTCATCTGAAACAGTTCTTCTCAATGCTGAATCAAACTCCATAATCGGATGCAGAGAAGCGATTACCTCTCCAAGTGAACTGGGTGGTGTATGTTTTTCAAGGTGTCGATTTGGGGTAAATACCTCTTTATTTAACTCCTTTGGGAGATGAAGATGGGCTCCGAAAAAAGAGTTCAGAGACGCAACGATTTGCTCGGTTGCTCGCGTTTTGGCTTCGAGAGAGTACCCCGCTATATGAGGTGTGGCTATAGCGGCTCGTCGGAGCGTTGTCAATGACAAATCGGGCTCACCCTCCCAGACATCACAGATCAAGGCAGGATCTTTCTGCATCCACAATGCCGACTCATCCAGCACGCCTCCGCGACTTGCCTGAATAATCAGACGTACTTTGGAGGCAAATAGTAAGTCCTGATTAATCAAATGAGTCGTTGCATCTACCCCATGGGTAATTAACGGAACGTGGAGTGACCAAATATCCGCCTCTTTCAACTCCTCTAAGGAGCAGCTTTTAAAAGTAGAATTCTGGCCCGATGCATTCTCACGGAGTTCTTTAGGAGGATCGTAGAGTAATACGTCAAATCCAATCTTTTTTAGGAGTGAAGCTGTTGCACTCCCGGTGGCTCCTGCTCCGAAAAGACCAACGATGAGACGGTTTTGATCCCTTTCAATCCTGTCCGTTTTCCTGCGCTCCTTCTCCAGCCAGATCAAAAGTGAGGAGGCGACATATTCAGCCACGGCTCTGGCATTACATCCCGAAGCATGAGCAAAATGAATACCTAAATGCTTCAGCCAGCGTTCGTCGACATGATCTGTTCCCGCGGAAGCCGTGGCAATGAACCGAACCTGATTGTCTGAACACTCCAGTTCAGGAAACTCCTCGGGGGTAATTTTCGTCACAGTGCGAATAAACCAGGCATCGGCTTGAGTCAATTCCTTTCGGAGAACTTGCGCATCAGTTGACTTTAATTGAGCGGGATCAAAGGGGAAGAGAGTTCTATTTCCCTCAAGGGTCTCTACACCGGGAATATTCAAATCGTATCGAATTATCATGTATTTAGCCGGGTGCGCAACGAAGAAGCTTTAAGAAGGGAAGGGCCGTTGCGTTTTGAGATAGGTTTTGACAAGATTTCTGCAGCCAAAATCGTCTCTCTTACAGACTGTGGAGAGCTCAGAAGCTGATTTACTTTCGATCTGTTTTTCGATAGCTGCGACGCTGGCAAAGATGACTCTACCGACGGGATAAAACCTGGCGACGGTCGGTCTGCTTTCAACCAAGAACTGTTTTCCAGTGATGGAGTGACTTCCCAAGATCGCTGTCGTTCAACAGAGGCCCTGCGCTCGTCAGAGATGTAGAGATCATCTGTCGGTTTATTTTCCAGAGAAGTGAGCTCTTCAAATTTTTCTTTTTCTCGAGATTTAGAAGATTTTCCAAAAACGAATTCTTCCAACATTGTATCCAACTCTTCAAACCCGGATTCTCCGGTGGAATCCATGGACTCTTCAATCTGATCAAGTTCGGAATCAATACTTTCCGTAGTTTGTATCTTAACTGGGCTCTCGCCAGAACGATCTTTTTGGCGTTTCATCTGCTCTTGACGTCTCTTTTTAAAGAGTTCACTCAAAAGCCCGGAGCCTGCGATCAGAGCAAATAAAAGTATTTCGAATAAATCCATACCTGAAAGTACCAATTTCGACAATGATGAACCAGTATGATGCAGTTACCCTGATTCGAAAAAAGAGAGACGGGCACGAATTGACCATAGAAGAGATTAATTGGTTAATTCGTCAGTATACTCATGGGGATCTACCTGATTACCAGATGAGTGCTTTTTTGATGGCCGGATTTCTGAACAGATTAAATGAATCCGAGACTTCTGCCCTCACTCAGGCTATGCTCTATTCTGGGGAAGTCGTAAATCTGGATCATGTGTCCGGAAAAAAGGTAGATAAGCATTCAACAGGTGGAGTTGGCGACAAAACCTCTCTTCTTTTGGCTCCGATTGTTGCGGCATGCGGAGTGCCGGTACCCATGATTTCCGGAAGGGGGCTTGGTCACACGGGTGGGACCCTTGATAAGCTTGAATCCATCCCAGGCTTTCAAGTGAATGTTTCACTCGAACGTTACAAAGATATTCTTGCATGTTACGGTGCCGTACTGATCGGCCAAACGAAAGAAATTGCCCCGGCCGATAAAAAGATTTATGCGCTTAGGGATGTCACCTCCACAGTGGAGTCGATTCCCTTTGTGGCAAGCAGCATCATGAGTAAAAAATTAGCTGAAGGCATTGATGCACTGGTATTGGATGTCAAATTCGGATCCGGTGCCTTTCTTAAACCATTTGACGAGGCTACAGAATTGGCTCAAACCCTAGTTGGAATTGGAGAGCGTTTTGGGAAAAAGACGATTGCCTACCTCACAGATATGAACCAACCTCTGGGTCGAACCGTGGGTAATTGGCTCGAGGTCGAGGAAATCATGGAGTGCCTCAGAGGCGATGGGCCCCAAGATCTGCTTGATCTTTCCCATTTGCTTGCCGGAACCATGATATGGCTGGGGGAAAAGGCGGATACTCTTGAAGAGGGAATACAGATGAGCAGAGAGGCCGTTTCGACTGGAAAGGCGCTTGAAAAGTGGATCGAACTGGTTAAGGCTCATGGTGGAGATGCGTCTGTTCTGGAAAGTGGTGCTGTTTCACCACACAAAGCATCCTTCCAAATGGATGTTTTGTCGATTTCTGATGGATTTATGTCTGCCATGGATACTTTTGAATTGGGAATGATCAGTGTCATGCTGGGTGCTGGGCGCCAAAAAAAGGAGGATGTCGTCGATCCTGCAGCCGGATTTAGGCTACACAAGAAAATTGGCGATAACGTGAAGGCAGGTGAGCCCCTGTTGACTTTTTATACAAATCGAAAATCGGTATGCGAATCTGCTGGAACCCGTTTTTTAAATGCCTTTGAACTTGCCGACCAACGCCCATCCCCGCCAATAATGGTGGCCTCTGTTGTGGATGCAAGTGGGATTAGGCCTTACAGAAGCAAGTGAGAAGAAAGGTGTATATTTCGTTCAGACAATTCCCAGATAATGTACTAAAAAGATGACCTTGCCAACGTTTAAAACCCTACTGGTTGATCTTGACGATCATGGAATCTTAACCCTAACCTTGAATCGTCCGGATAAACTCAATGCACTCAATGCAGAGGTGCTTAACGAGTTAGACCAGGCGATCAGCTGGGTGGAGACCGAGACATCTGTCAAAGGAGTCTTGTTAACCGGATCGGGTGAAAAGGCGTTTGTAGCCGGTGCAGACATTGCTGAGTTTACAACCCTCGATCGTAGTTCGGGTGAACGGCTTTCCAAAAAAGGCCAGGATATTTTGATGCGTATCGAGCAAAGCACCTGTCCATGGGTGGCTGCCGTGAATGGATTTGCTTTAGGCGGCGGAGCAGAACTGGCCATGGCCTGTCATCTTAGGATCGGAGCCTCCAATGCGGTTTTTGGGCTTCCAGAAGTCTCTCTGGGTTTGATTCCTGGCTATGGAGGTACTCAGCGTCTGCCTCTTCTGATTGGACGCTCTAAAGCGATGGAACTAATCCTGACCGGCAGGCAGATGAAAGCTGAAGAAGCCCTCCAATGTGGATTATTACATGCCTTGGCTGAAGAGGGTAAACTGCTTGAAACGGCAGAGCAACTTCTGTTAAACGTGCTGAAAAAGGCCCCGATCGCTGTTCGACATGCTGTCCAGGCAATTCTCCATTCCGGAGAAGAAACCGGATATCCTCGTGAGGCCTCTTTGTTTGGAGATTTATGCCAAACTGATGATTTTAAAGAAGGCATAGAGGCCTTTCTCCAAAAACGAAAACCTGAATTCAAAGGAAATTAATCCATCGTGGATGGTTTTATCTTAATTCTGATTACGCTGTTACTCAGTGGATTTTTCTCGGGCTCCGAGATTGCCTTTGTAAGTGCAAACCGGCTAAAAATCGAAATTGAATCGCGAAAATCTAGTTTTGCGTCAAAGGCTTTACACTATTTTTCCGAGAAACCTGAGTTATTTCTCTCCACAACTCTGGTAGGGAATAACATTATTAATGTTCTGTATGCAACGTTGATGGCCATTTTTCTGAAGGCTCCCATTAAACAGGCCTACTCATTTTTATTCGACTCGGAACCGAGTACAGCGGTAATGCTTGTGATTCAGACCATCATTGCCTCTTTTGTGATTACAATATTCGGGGAAATTATCCCAAAAAGCATTTTCAGAGCCCAATCCGACTTTCTTGTCAAAGTTATCTCTTTTCCGCTCCGTGTGTTTCAGGTTCTTTTGTATCCGATTATCTGGATCTCGACCGTGATTTCTAACCGAATGATCCACTCATTTGGGGTAGAGGAGGGTGAACAAACCATGATTTACCGGCGTCAGGATATTGAAATGCTGTTTAAAGAGCTAAAAGATACAGGAGGGGGAGAAGATTTTGATAAAGAGGATTCAGAGATTCTGCATAATGTTCTTGAGCTTTCCGGTAAACGTGTAAAAGAGAGTATGATTCCTCGTACGGATATCGAAGCAGTGGATGAACGTTCCACATTACAAGAGGTTCAGCAAATGTTTATATCCACGGGGTTCTCCAAACTTCCGGTTTACCGAGATACCATTGATGATATTATCGGGGTGGTGTTTGCCTATGATCTTTTTGCGGGTCCCAAAACATTAAAAGAGATCGTGAGGCCTGTGAAAATGATACCTTCCAGCAAAAAAGCCCAAGATCTTCTGGCGGATTTTCGTCAGACCAATACGTCGGTGGCCGTCGTGATTGATGAGTATGGAGGCACTGCCGGATTAATTACCGCTGAAGATCTGATTGAAGAGGTGGTCGGCGATATTCAGGATGAATATGACATTGAAGACGAGTTCATTAAAAAAATCTCCGATAATACGTACATGGTGAGCGCGAACATCGAGTTGGATGATTTGAATGAATCGCATCCGGAAATTGCTATTCCCTTTGATGAAAATAGTGAATATGAAACAGTGGCCGGATATATCATTCACCTGAGTGGGCGGATTCCAAAAGTGAATGAAGAGTTGATGATTGACGGTCGAAAATATATTATCAGTAAAGCCACTCCCAATAGACTGGATCTGATTAAAATTGTGCTTCTTACGGATCAATCAGATTAAAAGTGCTGGTGCTGGTGGACGCAGATTATGTGTTTTTCGATGTGATTTCTCCGTCTTTCCAGATCAGCCGCACCTCTTGGGAAACCTTATAATTTGCCTTTCTTCGGATCCAGACCTGATCCTGCATCACGCGTACGTATCCTTTTTCGAGGGGAGTATCCGGATTGGCGTTGGTCAGCTGAATCTGTAATTGAGTCAGTTTTTCTTTATGTCGAAGAAGGAGTTTCTGAACCAGATCCTTCAGACTTTCCTTCTTAGCTTCAACATGTCTGCTCAAGGTTTCAAATCGGGCTTGCTGTAAATCCAATTGTGTTTGGTACCCGTTTAGTCGTGCCGCATACATCTCGAGTTTATTGGTTAACACTCTCAACGCATAGGATTCAGAAAGTTGTTTGACGCGTGTTTGGGAGTTTTCGAGTTTCTGGGATAGTAGAAACTGAATAGTCAGGGTATGATCCTCTACATATTGACGGACATCATCAATGTGTGGAGTGGCAAGTACGGCAGCCTGTGTGGGAGTTGCCGCTCGAGCATCGGCCACAAGATCTGAAATGGACGTGTCGGTTTCATGTCCCACTGCACTGATAACAGGGATTTGACAGGCAGCAATTTCACGAGCTAACGCTTCATTGTTAAACTCCCAAAGATCCTGAATCGACCCGCCTCCTCGACCTAAAATGAGAACCTCGATTTCCGGGTAGGATTGAAGATACCGGAGTGCCTGAATCAATTCGTTAGCCGCTCCGTCTCCTTGAACTCTGGACGGAGCAAAAAACACCTTGGCAAGTGGCCATCGGGTTTCCAGAGTGGATGTGATATCATGAAGCGCGGCGCCTGAAGAAGAAGTTATAACCCCAATTGTCATGGGGTAGACTGGAAGCGCCCGTTTCCGATTTGAATCAAAAAGACCTTCTTGTCTTAATTTTAGCTTAAGCTGCTCAAGTTGCTCAAATAGAGCCCCTGTACCCGACGTCTTTACTGATTCCACTACCAATTGGTAGGACCCATGAGGGGCATAGAGCTGAATATTCCCTCCAAGAATAATCTCTTGGCCCTCTCTAGGTTCGAGCCCCATCATCTGAAGTCGTGACCGGGTTCCTCTCCAGATCACGCAAGAGAGTTTGGCGTTCCCCTCTTTGCAATCAAAGTAGGCATGGCCACTTCCTGAAACCTTATATCCACTGACTTCGCCACGGACAACCACTTCTGTAAACTGACTCTCAAGAAGAGTTTTTATTTGCCTGGTAAGTTCTTCTACACCCGGAATAGAAGTATCTTCCTGTTTGAGTTGCGATGAGGGGGTGGTTGGAAAGTTCATACCGGTAAGATCCGATGATTTTGAGAGAAATTCGATATTTTAAATTGCATTTCCTTGTTAACCCGGCAAAAGACTATCGCTGAACCTATGGCTGATCTCTGGAAAACCTGTACAGTGGCTCCAAACGTCCTAATTCGAAATGTAAGGCTTGTTCTACCGGCCTCACAAAAGTCGCAAGGTGCTCATCCCTCAACACCAGTAGATCTCCGGATAAAGGATGGGAAAATTGCAGAAATAGGGTCCAATCTTACTCTGACTGGTCAAGAGATCGAGAAGGATATGAACGGGGCCTATGTTTCACCAGGATGGATGGATATGCACATTCACCTTCGTGAACCCGGCTTTGAACATAAAGAAACGATCGAAACCGGAACTCGCTCTGCGGCCTTTGGAGGATTTACGGCGGTTGCCTGTATGCCAAACACAAATCCGGCATCGCATAGCCGGGACGTAATTGAGTTTATCCGTAGCAGAGCAGAGGCATATCCTGTACATGTCTATCCAATCGGTGCTGTCACGCGAGATAGAAAAGGTGTCGCTCTCACAGAAATGGCCGATATGAAGGAGGGAGGAGCCGTTGCATTCAGCGATGATGGAGATCCAGTATTTGACTCCAATGTTATGCGGATTGCTCTGGAATACAGTTCCATGTTGGGAATGCCGATCATTAATCACGAAGAAGATCTATCGTTGAGTCGCCCGGGACACATGCATGAAGGGGCTGTTTCTACTGCTCTCGGGCTTGAGGGGACTCCCTCAATTGCAGAGGAGATTATGATTGCACGTGATATTCTATTAGCCGAAATGACGGGTGGACACGTCCATGTGGCGCACATTAGTACCCGCAGGGGTGTTGAACTGGTTCGTGAGGCAAAAGCCCGTGGAATTCGGGTCACGACAGAAGTTTGTCCGCATCATTTTGATCTTACCGATGAAGAAGTCCGTAAGCGTCATTTTGATACCAATGTTAAAATGCACCCTCCACTTCGTACTCAAGATGATGTTGAGGCTATGATAGAGGGTTTAAAGGATGGTGCAATTGATGCACTCTGCACGGATCACGCACCTCACTCACAGGAAGAAAAAGAGGTGGAATTTATCTATGCGCCAAACGGAGTTATCGGGCTCGATACGGCCTGGAGTCGTTGTGTAGAGTGTTTACTCGATCCTGGTCATTTATCCCTCGAAACCATCCTCGATAAGTGGATTGTAGCTCCTAGGCAGATACTTTCCATTCCTGTACCCACCCTGGAGCTTGGATCGAAAGCGGATCTTACGTTCTTCAATACGGATGAGGAATGGCTTTATACGAAAGCATGTGTTCATTCAAAGTCTCATAATTCTCCTTATCTAGATCAGAAGATGAAGGGAAGAGCCGTCGGAATTTATTCGAAAGGGTCATTTGTAGACAATCCTCTCTCTTGATGTGCGGATGAAAAAATCCAAATTCAGAAATTCGAAGGGCCGATGGCGGTGTATCGGACACTGTCTCTTTTCATATCCCTGCATCACACTATTGATGTTGCTCTTCTCTTTTGGGCTATTTAGTGAGGCGTTGTTTGCGACACAATCCCAGAGTCGCACGCCGGTTTCCAGAGTGCCTGTCATGATTGTGGATCCCATCGAGGCATTTTCCGAAGAACCGGATCAACCGGTCATCGAAAAGTCTCGCTATTATGAACCTGTTGCATTTGGTCAGGTGTCAAAAGAGCAACTTACTCGTAAGCCAACCCATTCATTTCCCTATGAAATTCTGGCCAAATCCAGAGTTATCTCCTTCGAAGAGAAGGGTGGGAGTATTATCGCTCGGATCGAAGATGTGGTTCGGATTAAAATGTACACACAAGAGCCTCGTGAACAGATCGAGGCAGCACTCGTTACCATTCCTGTACTTCGAGGCCAGGAAAGTGAACAGGTGGACCAGATTCGTGGGATTACTCATCAACCCGAAGGAGAATGGGTGGAATTGAGTCAGGGCGATATTCGACGAACCCAATACAGCAATCAAATCGATTTGATTGAGTTTTTAATGCCGGATGTGCGATCAGGGTCTGTTCTGGAATACCGATATCGTATCACTCGAAACGGAATTGAGGAATTGCCCGATTTTTTCTTTTCTGATCGAGTTCCTGTGGAGTACGCATCTCTTCATATGGTACACCAGGCCTATCTTCGCTATGAAGAGCAACTGCAGGATTCTAAAAATCAGGTGACCTTTCTGCCAGAGAGAATGGATACGTCTACTGCGCGCCGGCTGTTTTCGGAAAGACGCCCGGAGCCAGTTTATATCGCTCACTGGATCGCAGACGACATTACTGCAGAAGAAATGAGTTTTGAAGCCGAACCTGCATCGGGAAGTCGTACAGGAATTCGATTCTTAATCGGTGAATTTGGTCTGCCCCGTCAGACGCTGGAAAACTCCTGGGATGTCGTTGTGGCCAGACTTCGCAGAGCTTATGACCCTTTTTTGATTGCTGAGGAAGCTGAGAAATTTCAGGTGATCGGGGATTCTATTGCTAAGTTCGTGAAAGCCGAGATGCAGAATGGAGACCGGCATGATCTTTCGCCGACCAGTCGTGAAGAACAGAGTTCTTTAGAAAAGGAAATTCTCCGCCAAAGCACGCATTGGATTCAGCACCATACTCTTTTTAATGAAAGCTATTCGATTTTTCCTGACAGCATTCCACTTGAGAATTTAACCGCTGAGGATGCAATTGGGCAGGGAACCCGACACTTAGTGTTGATGGCTGTTTTGCAAGGTGCCGGCCTTGATGTGTTGCCACTCTATTACAGTGACGGGGTCTTTGGAGTAATGGATACGCTTTTTCCATCCATTCATCAACTACAACGAATGGCGTTGCAGGTAACGCTTTCGAATGGAGAAATCTTCATAACGGATGCTACCTATGAGGGCGCAACTCCAGGCTTTATTCGGCCGGAAGCTCTGGGACAATCTGCTCTAGTACTTAAGGAAGGGCAGGGATATCGATTTATAGAGCTTAAAGGTAATCAAAATCACTATTCCAGCCATTTCGAAATCAACGTGGCTTTACAGGCTAACGGCGATCTAAAGGGGACAATGGACATCACACTAGAGGGATATCCAGCCCTTCAGGCTCATCGAACAGAAGCAGATCAACAGGCTTTGCGACAATGGATCCAGGATCTCTTTTTAGATCGCTATCAGGAAGCCAGAATCCTGAATGCAGAGATGCGGAATCAATTTACCACAACCGGCAGGATAAGTATCCGTTCCTCGTTTGAGATAACGGATTTTGCGGTTGAGTTTCAGGATGCACTTGATTTTTCCCCACTGATTGTGGGCTATCTAGATGAAAATCCATTTGAGGCGGAACTGAGACGAACTGCAGTAGAGTTGGATGCTCCCGAGGAGATGTCGGTGCAAATTGTGCTAAAAACCCCTGAAGGATTTTTCACAGAAGCCTTTATGAATCAAGACCACGTTGAACTCTCTGGAGCCCGTTATACCCAGGAGTTTGCGTTTACTTCAAGTGAATTGCGTTATGGATTTTATCTGAATCGAGAAGAGACAAGTTTCGCTGTTTCTGATTACCCCTCCCTTCGTTCTATCTATCAAAACTGGGTAGAGTGGAGCGGTTCTCGTTGGCGATTGAAACGAAAGTCCTGATCTCATGATGGAGTTTTTGAATCCCAAAATTGGCCCTTCAGTGGGCTCTTGTTCTGAGGTGATCTTGGCAGTTGAAACAGCAACACCTGTTTGTTCAGTCGCACTCTTTAACGGCTCGGAGCTCGTTCATCTTCGAGAACAGGGAACCGGAGTTCATTCTACCCGTCTCGGGGGAATGCTTCTTGAACTTCTATCCGTCACAGGGATGAAAATGGCTTCCATACAGACGGTATTAGTCAGTGCCGGACCGGGGTCATTTACCGGGCTGCGTATCGGGACTTCGTTTCTCAAAGGGCTTTTTTTCGAGCGACCTGTTCAGTTTATCAGGGCCTCGACACTCCCGGTTTTAGCCTATTCGATGGCTCATTTAGCCGATGCATATTCGGATACCCTCACACAGACCATGAACATCCATGCCGTATTGGATGCTCGTCGTCAGCATCTTTATCATTGGAATGGTCAATTTGAGTTTAAGGGAGGAACCCTGTCTCATGTATGGGAACTGCAGGCGGCTCAAGCCCGAGAACTGGGGCACATACACCAGATCATTCAGAAAGGGGACCTGCTCGTGGGGTTCGGAATCGAACGTCTCTCGGATGGGTGCCCATCTTCTCTTTCTTTGCCTGGAGAGAAAACGGTGAATGCCGGTGCCATGATCAACGCCTATTTGAATCCAGCGATGAAGTCTTCGTTTGAGTTGGCAGATCTGTCCACTTTTGCACCCGACTATCTTTCTTGATTCACGAAACCATGATTTTTCGTATTATGCGTAGTTGATCGAATTAGACACGAAATTATGTCCTGGTTTAAACGTAAAGATTCCAATATTCAAACAAGTACTCGTAAAGATATGCCGGAAGGGGTATGGATTAAGGTGCCCACTAGCGGTGAAACGGTACATCGAAGAGAGCTTGAAGAAAATTATTGGGTAGATCCGGCCTCAGGGTATCATTTTCGGGTGGGAAGCAAAGAATACTTTCAGTATTTATTTGACGAAGGTTCCTACTCTCTGTTGGGCGAAGAAATACAATCTGTGGATAAGCTGAAATTTCAGGATACCAAGAAGTATACCGACCGTCTTCAAGAGGCAAAAAAGAAGAGTGGCTTGACCGACGCTTGCCGTGTGGCCACTGGAAAATTGGACGGACTTCCCATCGTCATCGCCTCAATGGATTTTGGATTCATTGGGGGATCGATGGGCTCTGTTGTCGGTGAAAGACTGGCGCTGGCCATTGATACGGCGCGGAAGAAAGAATGGCCGTTATTGATCATCTCCCAAACGGGTGGTGCTCGAATGATGGAAAGCGTTTTGAGTCTGATGCAAATGGCCAAAACATCCGCTAAACTCGCACAATTTCATCAAGAAGGTGGACTTTATATCTCGTATTTGACCAATCCTACTACCGGAGGCGTTACCGCCTCTTTTGCCATGTTAGGAGATTTTAACATTGGAGAACCAGGTGCGTTGATCGGTTTTGCGGGTCCACGAGTGATCCGTCAAACCATTGGTCAGGATTTACCTGAGGGCTTTCAGACGTCTGAATATCTTCTTGAACATGGATTCCTCGATTTCATTGTTTCCCGTCCGAAATTAAAGAAAAAGATCGCCAAACTGATTCGACTGGTCAGAAACGAAGTCAAATAAATGAGTTTCGACTGTAAGAAATCGGGTCTTGGGAGATTATAAAGAGTATCGTCTGATCGTAGACGTGCCAATTCTTCTTTTTACAACCAATCCACCACCATGAGATTTGCCGATTATGCCAAAATATATGTGACCGCAGGGAATGGGGGTGCCGGATCTGTTCATTTTCGAAGAGAGAAGTATGTTCCCAAAGGAGGCCCTGACGGAGGGGATGGAGGAAAAGGAGGCAGTATTGTGTTAGTTGGCAATGCCCAGTTGAATACCCTGCTCGACCTTCGATACCGAAAATTTATTAAGGCAAAACCGGGAGCGCCAGGGCATTCATCCAGAAAAACCGGAAAAAGTGGTGCTGATATTTTACTGAGTGTCCCTTTGGGAACCACCGCTTTTGATGCCGAAACACGCGAAAATCTTGGTGAAGTGATGGAAGACGGACAACGATTGACTATCGCTGAAGGGGGGAAAGGCGGCCTTGGGAATTGGCACTTCAAGAGCTCAACACATCAGACTCCGCAATATGCTCAAGAGGGACTTCCGGGGGAAGAGCGAACTGTCGAACTTGAACTTAAACTGATCGCCGATGTGGGTCTTGTTGGATTTCCAAACGCCGGAAAAAGCACACTTTTATCCGTTTTATCAGATGCAAAACCCAAAATCGCGGATTATCCGTTTACTACCCTTGAACCAAACCTCGGGGTTTCGATGCTCCCGGATTATCGAAGTTTTGTAGTGGCGGACATTCCCGGTATCATCGAAGGAGCACATGAAGGCAAAGGGTTGGGTCTCCAATTTTTGAGGCATATTGAGCGGAATCAACTTTTGTTATTTGTGGTCAGTTGTGAAGGGGATCTTGTCAAAGAGTATAAAACCCTCCGTGATGAACTCCATGCCTATGATCCTACACTCCTGGCCCTTCCCAGAGTACTCGCTATTTCCAAAACAGACTTACGTTCTGAGGCTTCAGAGCCACTGAGCTTACCAAAAGAGAAAGGATTGGAAATCCTTCAAATATCGTCCGTCACCGGGTCTAATATTGCCGAGCTTAAAGAGAGAATATGGAAAATCTTAACCCAAATCAGAGAGAACTGAATGAATGTCCATCCACAACATAGAACAAAAAAGAGCTCTTCTCGCACTCTCACGAGTACCTAAACTCGGGCTCATTACGCTTCGTCGTTTGTTGAGCCTGGTCCCAGATCCGGTTGAGCTGGCTCAATCAGGGTCTGAACTCAGAGATCTTGGTACTTTCCCAGAGGCCTTTCATCGTGGATTACGAGAATCCGTTGACTGGTTCTATGCAGACCAGATTCTGAAAAAAACTCAAAATGCCGAATTAGACATCCTATCCATCCTCGATCCGGGCTATCCTCCGCGCTTAAAAGAGATTTCAGCACCACCTCCGTTGTTGTGGGTCAGAGGTAGAACGGAACTGTTGCAGCAAATCTGTATTGCTGTTGTCGGTACACGGGCTCCTTCGCATTACGGCCGAAAAATGACAAAGCTATTTGTGGAGGGTTTGGCGAGCATGGGGTTTGTTATTGTGAGCGGTCTGGCCAATGGAGTGGATGCAGAAGCCCACAAAATGGCACTTGAAACCTCTGGACAGACTATCGCGGTTCTTGGATCCGGCCTGGATTGGATTTATCCCTCTTCCAATCGAACTTTGGCCAAAGAGATGCTGCTCGGGGGTGGATTGCTGGTTTCGGAGTTTCCACCGGGGACTTCTCCTGCAAAAGAACATTTCCCAATCCGAAATCGGACCGTAAGCGGGATGAGCGTGGGGGTGCTGGTCACCGAGTCTGCTCAAAAAGGGGGCAGTATGATCACGGCCGCTACAGCTCGAGAACAAAATCGTGAAGTTTTTGCGATCCCTCATCCGCTGCAGGTGAAATCGGGTTCAGGATGTAATCAGTTAATTCGCATGCAGAGCGCTAAATTGGTGCAAAGTTTTGAGGATATTGTAGACGAATTCTCCCTGAACATCCCAAAAGATGCCGTGCCTGTTTTACCGTTTAATGACGTAGAAGAGCATCATCTGTTGCCTGTTCAACAAAAAATCCTACAAGAAATAGGGGAAATGGAGATCCATCTGCAGACACTTTCAAAGAGAGTGGATATCCCCTTGCCTCGACTTTATGCCTATTTGCTCGACCTTGAGGTCAAGGGACGTATTCGTCAGTAAAGAGGGCAAATGATTTCAAAAGCATAACCCTAACTGTCCTGTAAATCGGTTATCTTTTCCTTGGATCGAAATCCCCATTCTAAGTCCGGCTTTTCGATAAGTGTCCGTAAATCCATTACATGTTGAGCTCCCGACTCCCTGTCTTATGTTTAAAATCGGCAACACCATATTATCAGATGAAATTGCCACAGCAACATTTGCCTGCGATATAGCGCGTTGTAAAGGGGCGTGCTGCGTTGTTGGGAATGCCGGTGCTCCTGTCGATCAAAACGAAGTTCCTATCCTCAAAAAAGCGTATGAGAAATTAAAATCTCGACTCCGTCCACAAGCGGTGGAAGCCGTAGAGAGTCATGGATTGATTCAGCGAAACAGTCGAGGCGGATTGGAGTTGACCTGTGTTGAGGATCAGGAATGCGTATTTGTTACCTATCAGGGAGACGTGGCAGAATGTTCGATTCAAAAAGCATGGCAGCAGGGTGAATTTGATTGGGAGAAACCGATTAGCTGCCATCTTTATCCAATTCGGCTAAGAAAAATTGAGGACATAGAGTTTGCTAATTTTGAGTATATCCCGGAGTTATGTAAGGCTGGGTGTGATCGAGGAAAGAGGGAAGGAATCGGACTTGCCGAATTTTTAGCCAGGCCCCTTGAAAGGCGGTATGGAAAAGCATGGGTCGAGGAATTTTTGACCACCAGTAGAGAGTTAAGAAAAAAGCAGTAATAGATCGAACGATATTATAGAAATGATCAGAACCGGTCAATTCATCCAACAAAAACAGACACAACAGCAAAAGCTCTCTCCGCAGCAATTGCAATACGTACAGCTTTTGCAGTTGCCGGGTCTGGCACTTGAGCAGCGCATCAAGGAAGAAATCGAAGTAAATCCCGTTCTGGAAGAATTTAACCTTGATGCAGATCGTTTCGGGTCGGATGATCTTGATCATGCGGCATCGGAAGAAGACCTAAATTCAGACAAAGATGGTTCAGACAAGCAGGAGTTGGATTGGGAAGGTTATTATCGGAATACGGAATTTGAATCGGATATGAGCCATCGTTCATATGACCGAAATGGGGAATTTTCCGAGCTTCCAAGCCCTTATTACGAATCCATTTTAGAAAATCTCGAAAGTCAAGTGAATCTTCTGGATTTAACGGATGAAGAGCATTTGATTGCAGAACAAATCTTGGGCTCACTGGATGAGGACGGCTACTTTAGAAGAGATCCCGACGCGGTTGCCGATAATATTGCCTTTAATCATGGCATTATGATTACTACGGAGCTGGTGGATCAGGTTAGAAAAAAAATTCAGAGACTGGATCCGATTGGAATTGCCTCCTTGAATCTCAGAGAGTGTCTTTTGGTACAACTCGATGTATTACGCTCCTACCATCCACTGGCTGCAAGCACCT
Organism: Balneolales bacterium; assembly: GCA_030830725.1. Classification (GTDB taxonomy): domain Bacteria; phylum Bacteroidota; class Rhodothermia; order Balneolales; family Balneolaceae; genus JAURMN01. Next base: position 17,697 of record JAURMN010000110.1, read on the forward strand.
ATTTGATGATTGAGAAAGAGTGGACGGCTTTTGAGAAAAAACAGTATCCAAGGCTGATGCAACGATTATCTGTCGCCGAATCCGAACTTAAAGAAATGATTGAGTTGGTTCGCTCTTTGAACCCAAAACCAGGTGGAGGAGTTTCGGATCTGGAGGTGGTTGAGTATGTAGATGCCGATTTTGAGGTTCATTTTATTCCGTTTCAGGATCTGCATGAAGAGGTCTCCGAAGTTTGGCGTCGAACCGCTCAGGGGGATACCATTGCGGCAACAGTACCGGTTGATCTAGGTGAATTTGTGATCAAACTTAACGCGAGACACATTCCGATGTTGAGAATTTCTCCCCGATACAGAAAACTGTGGGAAGAGATGAAGGGATCGACTAAGATGTCGTCAGAATCGGCTCAAAAAAAACAAACCCAGAATTTTATCCGAGAAAAATTAGAATCTGCGCAATGGTTCCTGGACTCCATCCGACAACGACAGCAGACACTGCTCAACACCATGAAAACGATTGTTGAGCTTCAACCTGAATTTTTCAGATCAGGAAACGGACTGCGCCCCATGATCTTAAAGGATATTGCAAGTCGAATTAAAATGGATATTTCCACTATTTCCAGAGTTGTAAACGGAAAATACGTTCAAACACCATTCGGAGTTTTTGAACTCAAGTATTTTTTCAGCGAAGGCATTGAAACAGAAAGCGGAGAGGAAGTTTCAAATCGGGAGATTAAACTGGCACTTTCCAGAATTATTGATAATGAGGATAAGCGGAATCCGCTGAGTGACAGTGCTCTTCAAAAAGAATTGGAAGATGTCGGTTACAAAGTGGCAAGAAGAACTGTGAGCAAATATCGAGAGATGCTGCAAATACCCGTGGCTAGGCTCCGAAGAGGAATTTAATCTCTCTTTTTGGGAATTAAAGACGCAATGAAAACTCTACCCAATTTAAAAGTCCTGAGTAGTGAAGTGTCAAAACTATCAGACTCATACTAAAGACGAGCCAGCCGGCAATTCCGAATACCAGCCAGACCGGTTTTTTTCGCCTGGGCACCTGATACAGGTTTAAATTAATCGAGATCAGAAACCATAGTCCAAGTAAGAGAACACCACCTGTCAACCATAAACCCTCAACAAGATCAGGGGGATTCATAACAGGTGTACTTAATAACATGATCAAAGGAAGTAAAAGTAGATGTAGAGGCCATGAACAAGTTCTCAAAATCAACCCGAATGAAATCATTTTGGAATAACTGAACCAAAGCCAAATACAGAGCATAAATTCCAGACTCAAGACCACAAAAAGTGAAAAAGACAGAGTATTGATGGCTCCAACTTCTCCAACCGAAAAGAACGGTACCGCTGACTGAATAGCTTCAATACCTACGGGTGAAAGATGAGTCTGTAGAAGTATGTTAAGCAACAATGCCACCACCAAATTTCCAAGCAAAAAATAGCCCAGACTTTCTAATGTGGAGTGATCTTTTCTGGAAGAAATTTCCAACTCTGTGTATCCGAAGTTGATAAAATATCTGTAGAGCCGCTGTAAGTAATATCCCGAGGAACGAATCAAAAGAAAGTATCCGATAAGAAAAAATAGTCCCAGGAGATTCTGTAAGGAATAAAAAGCGGGTGTAGATGTCTGATCAGCATTTCGAAGTGACGGGAATACGGTTTTTCGTCCTTCACGAAGATCTTGAATTAAGACTCTGTAATCCGGATTCGATTGGACGATATCTAACCATTGAGTCCCATTGATCATCAGAAGGTTGCGTTCTTCAGTAGAAGGTCTTTCTGCAAAAAATTCCAGCTGACGCAGAAGCTCACCAGAAGTGGGGGTCCGGGAGAGATCGATATCAAATTCCCTGCAATTTGTCGCGTCATCTTCCAGGCAGGTCATCCATGTTCGTCCCATCCGACTCGAATTTGCAAGTTGCCCCGGTCTGATCAACACGAGGAGATCCGGATCCTGTTCAAGAGCCGATGCAAAGAATTCTTCTGTGAATGGATCCTCAAGAAATGGGTAAGCGGAGCCAATCAGTCCGCCTAGTACTCCTCCATACACTGAGATGGAAGTTACCCACATCTCTTTGAAAGCATTTAATTCAGACAGGGCGAATTGGGCTTCTTCCTCCGATTTCAAATGACGGAAGTAGCCATTTGGGACTACCGGAAACCAGGTAATTGACTTGCGGCTCATCATTCCCTTAACCATATCGTCCGAAGGGCCCTCCCACGCTATGATATTGATATCTGATCCTAATAAGGTTTGAATCCGTGCAGAATCTTGTTTGAGTTGCGCCACTTGATCCGGGGAAAACCACAATCCAATCTCAATCTTTGCCGTTGATTGTGCAGATATTGGCGCCCAGATCAGGATACTCCAAAGAAGGCTCAGAGCTGTGAAAAATGCGTATCTGCCAATTCGATGCATGTCAGGATTTTAAATCCACAGTAAGTTCGATGGGAAGGTGTTGAGACTCTTTGAAAGAGGAAAGAACAATATTTGATCGGGTTTTATGGACCCCGTCCCACGTCTGAATCTGACTGAGTAATCGTTCTAGAGATTCTGTGTTCTTTGTTCTGATTTTTAGAATATGGGACCCGTCACCGGTAATTGAATGACACTCCAGGATTTCGGGATGAGTTGTGGCGTGTTTAGTAAATGCCGGATAATTTTCAGAGCCATCTACTTCGACAAAAATGAACGCTGTAATATCAAACTGGAATAATTTTGAATTTAATACAGCAACATAGTAGTCAATGAGACCTCGTTCTTCCAGTTTTCTCATTCGTTCCGAGACGGAAGGAACCGATAAATTGACAATCGCCGCCAGCTCATTTCGCTGAGCGCGACCATCTTTTTGGAGAGTGTTAAGTATTTTTAAATCAATGGCATCGAGGGAGATACTCATACATCTAAACGGCTGGTTAACTAAAAAAACATTTTAAAAAAGTAAATTAACCTTAATTATTTAGGATTCAAACGAAATGTCGGAATTTCTTCCCTTTGGAAACGATACTCCTGCCTGACCCGGAATCTTCGTATACTTAGAACTTTGTTTTCCTACTCCATTACATCGAATCTCAATTTTTTTATCCCACATGTTAGATATTCAGACCATTCGTGAACAACCTGATCGTGTGAAGCAGGCAATGCTCCACAAAGGTGAAAAGGAAACCTCCATCGTGGATGAACTTTTGGTGTTAGATAAGCAGTGGCGTGAGGCGGTTGCTGCCACAGATCGCTTACGTTCGGAAAGCAATCAGAAGGCTAAGGAGATTGGCACTTTAATGTCACAAGGAAAAAAGGCCGAAGCCGACGAGTTGATTAAATTTACGGGCGAATCCAAAGAAAAAATCAAAGACCTTGAGGAGCAGTTACAGATGTTGACTGCAAAACGGGATTTATTGCTCTATCGGATTCCTAATCTTCCCGATGATTCTGTTCCGGTGGGGCATAGTCCCGAGGAGAATCTAATCCACTCTACCTGGGGTGAACCGATATCCAATCAAGAGTGGCGACGACCTCATTGGGAATTGGCAGAAGAAAAAGGGTGGTTGGATTTCAAGCGGGGCGTAAAAGTGACCGGAGCAGGATTTCCTTTTTATGTGGGTCCTTTGGCTCGCCTCCAACGTGCGTTAATCCAATTTTTCCTCGATGAGGCCAATGATGCCGGTTACACAGAGCTTCAGACTCCTTTCTTTGTGAATGAAGATTCGGCTCGTGGTACAGGCCAGATTCCGGACAAAGAAGACATGATGTACGTGGTGCCCAGGGATGAATTCTTTGCGATCCCAACAGCAGAGGTGCCCGTAACGAATTTTCACCGTGATGAAATTCTGAAGGAGACAGATTTACCTGTAAAATATGTAGCCTATACACCTTGCTGGAGACGCGAAGCAGGTTCCTATGGAAAAGAGGTGAGAGGACTGAATCGACTGCATCAATTTGATAAAGTCGAACTGGTTCATATTGTACACCCTTCAACGTCCTATGATGCTCTGGAATCCCTGCGAAGTGATGCGGAACAATTGCTTAGAAAACTCGAACTACCCTATCGGACCCTTCTGATGTGTACAGGGGATATGGGTTTTACCCAAACGAAAAAATATGACCTTGAAGTCTGGAGTCCGGGACAAAAACGCTGGCTTGAGGTAAGTTCCTGTTCCAATTTTGAATCTTTCCAGGCCAGAAGGATGCAACTTCGTTTCAAAAATATAGAGGGGCAGATCGAAATGTTGCACACTCTGAATGGTTCGGGTCTTGCGCTTCCCCGGATTGTAGCATCGATTTTGGAAACCTATCAGGAACCCTCAGGGAAGGTATTAGTGCCAACGGTCTTGCAGCCTTACATGAGGGCTAAAGAGTTATCCTAAGAGTTTGATCAAGCGATTGCTTCCACTATCTCTTCTTGAAAATTTTTCAATTCTTCAAAAATGGGTTCGGGATCCTTATGCTCCAAAATTCTGGCTCTAAGGGCTTTCCCTCCGCGAATTCCTTTCAAGTAAGAACCATAATGCTTTTTCATAATTACGGTTCCGTAACGCTCACCATGATGTTCAATAGAAAGGCGTAACTGTTCCATGCAGAGTTGAATACGTTCCTCGGTGGAGGCTTCCGATTCAGTAACAGGTTGACCATCCAGCAGATCACGGGTTTGGCGAAAGATCCAGGGATTTCCAATTGCACCACGTCCGATCATAACCCCGTCCACACCGGTCTCTTCAAACATTTTCAGCGCAAGCTCTGCTGAAGTAACGTCTCCGTTTCCAATCAAAGGAATCGAAAAACCAGGTGTTTCTTTGATACGGGCCAGCCATTCCCATCTGGCATCACCGGTATATTTTTGATTTCGGGTGCGAGCGTGCACGGTTAAGGCCTGAATACCGGCTTCTTGGAGCATTAAGGCAACTTCCTGAATGTGGATGGAGTCTTCGTCCCAGCCAAGCCGCGTTTTCACTGTCACTGGAGTCTGAGGAGATTCTTCCCGCACAGCGGCAACTACGGTTTTAGCCATTCGTTCCATCATACCAAGATCTCTAAGGCAGGCAGCACCGGCGCCTTTATCGACTATCTTATAGACAGGACATCCGAAATTGATATCAATGAGATCAGGATTTTGTGCCGCAGCAATACGGGCTGCACCGTCCATCGCCTCTTCGCGACCCCCAAAAAGTTGAATCCCAAATGGACGTTCACACTCTTCAAAGCTCATTTTGTGCATGGCTCTGTCAACTTCCCTGACGATTGCCTCTGAGCTAATAAATTCAGTGTAGACCACCGAAGCACCCATTCGACGACAGATCTGCCTAAAGGGAGAATCGGTAACGTCTTCCATCGGAGCCAAAAATAAAGGCCGGTATCCAAAATCGAGTGTTCCTATTTTCATAGTTTAAAAATAAACAGATTAACTAGATTTAGCCATTTGCAGTTTGATGTTTTATATTTCCTGAATGATTTAAACCTCCAATCAATCTGAATTCTCACACACATGGCGCTTACAAAAAAGAGTATTGAAGAATATTTAGGCAACGAAGCGAAGTCCCTTTTAGAGCATAAATCCAATACGATCTCTTCCAAAGACCTTCATCTGCCCACCCCAACCTATGTGGACGATGTTTGGTACCATTCCGATCGGAATAACCGAGTATTATCCAATTTGCAACGAATGTTTGATCAGGGGCGTCTTGCAGGGACGGGATATCTCTCCATTCTGCCTGTGGATCAGGGGATTGAACACAGTGCTGGAGCGTCTTTTGCTAAAAACCCCGCCTATTTTGATCCTGAAAATATTGTAAAACTTGCTGTTGAGGGTGGATGTAATGCCGTTGCTTCAACATTTGGGGTGTTACGATCCGTTTCCCGAAAGTATGCTCACCACATTCCATTTGTGGTCAAAATCAATCACAACGAGCTCCTCACGTACCCAAATAAATTTGATCAAATTATGTTTGGGACGATTGATCAGGCCTATGATATGGGAGCGGCGGCGATCGGTGCAACGATTTATTTCGGATCTGAAGAGTCCTCAAGACAGATTATTGAGGTTTCTGAGGCTTTTGCTTACGCGCATCAACTTGGAATGGCTACGATTTTGTGGTGTTATACCCGGAATAATGCATTCAAAAAAGACGGAGTGGATTATCACACGGCAGCGGATCTTACCGGACAAGCTAACCATCTGGGAGTAACTCTTGGAGCCGATATCGTTAAACAAAAACAACCGGTTAATAATGGTGGATTCAAAGTGTTGAACAGTGGAAATTCGGCCTATGGGAAATTGGATTCTCGCATCTATAGCGAATTGACTACCGACCATCCGATTGATCTGACCCGTTATCAGGTTGTAAACAGCTATATGGGACGCGCAGGTCTGATTAATTCCGGAGGGGCTTCCGGAGCGGATGATTTTGCAGATGCCGTTCGCACGGCCGTGATTAACAAGCGTGCCGGTGGTATGGGTCTGATTAGTGGTAGAAAAGCGTTTCAACGTCCGATGAATGAAGGGGTCGAGTTATTAAACCTGATTCAGGACGTTTATCTGAGTAAAGATGTCGACATCGCCTGATTCTACAGAGCTTGAGCAACGTTCGGTAGCCCGGGAGTTCGCTGAACTACCCGGGGCACCCTACTCCTTCATATCCTGGAAGTATCTGGTGATTTCGATTACCTTGAGTCTGGCTTCCTTGGCGGCCGTTATTGCCTTTACCTATACACCTGGCGTTCTTGAACATCTCAAACCCAAACGTTTGCCAGGGCTGTTTCTTGCAGTTGCAGTTTCATTGCTTCGTGTTGCAGTAGCCGCTGCCCGAATTCGATTTCTTTCCGACAAGCAGATAGGCCGGATGGCCTCAATCCGTCTGGTCCTTTCATGGGATTTTGCCTCTGCGGTAACGCCCTCCACGATCGGAGGTGCCCCAGCAGCCACTTATGCGATGACCAGAGAGGGAGTCAGTCTTGGTAAATCGGCTATAATTATTCTTTATGGTGTGCTTTTAGATCAGATGTGGTATGCGATTGCAGTTCCGATTTTGCTGATTTCCGGTGTTTACTTTGCGGTAGTTCCACCAGAAATCGGATTAGTTGGGCAGGCAACGATGATTCTCATCTATCTTGGGTTAATCGTGTATGGAGTGTTGTTGGCTTACGGTTTACTGGTAAATCCTTCTGCCATCAAATCGATTGTGCATGTTGTATTTAAACTTCCCCTGCTCAAAAGGTTCAGGGCCAAGGCATACGCTGAGGCTGAGAATATTGAGGAGTATTCCAATCAACTGAATGGTCGGCCTTTTGCATTTTTGATGAAGGCATTTTTTCTTACGGTGCTCTCTTGGTTATGTCGAATTGCTCTTCCGGTCATTGTAATTCTGAGTCTTCTCCCGGCGCAAGAATTCCTCTTAATTCTTCGTAGTCTTTCCATGCATCTCGCATTTCTGGTGGTTCCTACACCTGGTGGTTCCGGCGGGGTAGAGGGATTGTTTTATCTCTTTATGGAGCCTTTGATTTCACGGGAAGGGTTTGTCGGTCTGGCAGTATTTTTATGGAGAATTATCAGTTATTATATCAGTATCGGTCTAGGAATCATGGCCATGATGTGGTATTTGAATCGACCGGTAAAAGAGAGTTTTCCTCACTAATTTGTATGCCTGACTCCTATGGCTAAAAAATCAAAAGTACGGTTTGTCTGTTCCGAATGCGGACATGAATCTCCGAAATGGTTGGGACAGTGCCCCACTTGCACATCCTGGCATACGCTGGAGGAGACAGAACTGGCGGAAGAGACCCCGGGTGGGCGACATATTCCGGCGGCTTCTCCTTCCAGTTGGATTTCATCTTCTGAAAAGCCGGTAATTACCTCGATTCGGGATATTCCTGAGAAGGCGGCTGAACGGTTTAGCAGTGGAATGTCGGAGTTGGATCGACTCTTGGGTGGTGGATTTATGCCGGGATCCTTTCTTCTTTTGGGCGGAGATCCCGGAATCGGAAAAAGTACGCTGGCACTTCAGATTGCCAGAAGTTGTCCGAAACTTTCCATCTTGTATGTGGCGGGGGAAGAGTCACCGCACCAAATCCGCCAAAGAGCAACACGGATCGGAGCTGATCACTCCAATCTCTCTATTTATAATTCTACGGAGGTCTCCGAAATTACCCAGGCGGTACTGGAGCATAAGCCCTCCCTTTTGATAGTGGACTCCATTCAAACCGTATACCGCAAAGAGTACTCAGGGCTTCCAGGAAGTGTCCAGCAAATCCGAGAATGCGCAACTCTTTTTCAGCATCTTGCCAAAAGAGAAAATATCACGACAATTTTGATTGGTCATATGACCAAAGACGGTGAAATAGCCGGACCGCGACTTCTGGAGCATATGGTAGATACCGTACTTCAATTTGAGGGTGATCCAATTCAAATGCTTCGAATTCTTCGATCATCCAAAAATCGGTTTGGTCCTGCCCATGAAGTATCCGTCTTTGAGATGACCGGGGCAGGTCTCGAGCAGGTTGACAATCCATCCCGTTTGTTTCTGTCTGATCCGGATGATCAAACATCGGGCAAAGCGGTGACCTGTATCATGGAGGGAAGCAGGCCAATTTTATTGGAGGTTCAGGCGCTGGTTACTCCGTCTACCTACGCCACACCTCAACGGATGGCGGCTGGGTTTGATCAAAGAAGACTTTCTCTTCTCATTGCAGTACTCGAAAAACGCGCATCAATTAGTTTTGCGGGAAAAGATATTTATGTAAGTGTGACTGGCGGGTTTAAAATTACAGACCCGTCTGCCGATGCTGCTGTGGGTTTGGCACTTGTATCGAGTCTTTGGGATGTTGCGATGGAAAACAGAATCGCAGTAGTGGGGGAGGTCGGTTTGGGAGGGGAAATCAGATCCGTGCCGATGTTCCTGCAGCGTTTACAGGAGTCGGAACGACTTGGATTTACTACACTGCTACATGGTAGGCTTCACAGTCGCTCGCTGGATCACCATTTTGAAGGCGATAAAAAAGAAAAAGCCGGAATTCATCGTATCGAAGTACGTAAGATCTCTGATCTGATCCGGCAATCGATTCGGTCTCAGTAATTATCTCTGGAACGTCTGCGTTGCTCGCGAACACTTTTCTTCATGGCTTCGCGGCGCTCTTCGGAAGGCTTGATGAATTGCTGTCTGTCTTTGTATTCATTCAGAATACGTGAGCGTGTCATCATTTTTTTGAAGCGATTAATCGCGCGTTCAATACTTTCGTTGTCTTTTACGTTTACGCCAATCATTCAGTTAAAATAGGATGGATAATTACGTGGTTAAGAATGAACTTGTTTCCGATTGAATTAAACGGGTTTATTTCAAACGTGCGGGACAGAAGTATGCCTCCACAAGTTCTATAATAGCTTAGAAAATTAAGTATTAATTCTAAGATTTCCTAAAATTACTCCCTTTCTCACGATTAGAACGAAGCCCTATCCCAAAAAGCGCGTAATCATACCGCACGGGATCCTCAGGATTCAGCAAACGCAACACGGCCGTGAGCTGTTCTACAGCCAGTCTATCATTACTTTTACGCTTCAGAAGTCCCAATTCCCTAGATTGTCTGGCCACGTGCACATCGAGAGGTATTCGGAGTTGAGATGCCGGCATGAAGGTCCAAATTCCTGGATCAGCCGGACTATTTTGACGTAGACACCATCTTAAAAGCATCCACAATCGTTTGGAAGCACTCCCGATTTCCGGATTTGTGATATGACGATAGGTTCGTTGGGGTAAATCCTGGCCATAGCCCAAGAACCCTCTGCGGAAGGCGCTCATCAGAAGAGTCGGATCCATTCCCGCTTCCTGATAGCACTTTGCCCAAAAGGATTCCAGATCCTCATGTTCACGTATGATGCGTTGTAGCACCTTTATTAGACCAATTATATCATATTGGTTGAAAGTTCGGTGTACAAATCCATGAAAGGCATCCTGATCAGGTGTGTCAAAATTGCGAACAAAATCGGTCGGGTTCTGATCCATTCTCTGTAGCAATTCATTTGTTTTGGCAATGACAATATCGCGCCTTCCCCAGGCCATTAAAGCGGCTAGAAACCCTGCAATCTCCCGGTCTGTCTTTCGATGATGGCGATACATAAACTGCACCGGATCATCCAAAATATACTCCGTGTTTTCCATGGCTGAGGCTTCTTCATCCAGTAGAGGCTTGAGTGTCAGCAGGGCTTTTTTACTAAGTTTACAGTATTCAAGAGGATTCATGATCGATAGTACAGAATGATCTTCGGATAATCATTAACGGCTTCTATTCACAACTGGATAATGTGAGTAAGTCGACTTACTCTCGCCCAAATCGAGACTGTAATTTTTCCGTCAATACCCGATTCGCTTTTGGAAAAGGATAATTGGGCAATTCGTCGACAGAGACCCAGCGAATTTGTTGAGAGGCTTTGGGTGAGGGAACCCCTTCTTGAATCGATGTCAGCCATGCCGTCAATGTAATCTTGAAATGTGAATAGACGTGATTTAAGGTGTGAAAATAGTCCAATCCTCCAGCCTCAATCCCCAATTCTTCTTTGAGTTCGCGAATCAACGCATCCTCTGGTGTTTCGTCTTTATTTACTTTTCCACCCGGGAACTCCCATAAGCCTCCAAGAAATCCCTCCTCAGGCCGTTGTGCTATTAATACCTTTCCTTGATCATCCATCAAAATACCAACACTTATTAGATGATGCGGGATTTTTTTGGCTGGGGATTTGTAAGGCACTTTATCGACAGCCATCATACGGAAAGCGGTGCAACGGGATGCCAGCGGACATGCCTGACAATCCGGATTCCGAGGTTTGCAGACCGTTGCCCCTAATTCCATTAAAGCCTGATTGAATCTTCCGGCATCTCCTTTTGGTAAAACAGTATCGGCAACTAGCTGAATCTGCTTCACAACGGAAGGCTTTCGAACATCCTCTTGGATGTAAAAAAAACGGCTCAGTACCCGAATCACATTACCGTCCACTACGGCCAGATCCTGATCAAAGGCAATGCTACAGATGGCAGCGGTGGTGTAGGCTCCGATACCTTTGAGCGCTCTTACTGATTCCGGATCCTGTGGAAAGATTCCTTTATGGTTCGAAAGGATCATCTTTGCGGCATCCTGAGCGTTTCTGGCTCGGCTGTAATACCCCAAACCCTCCCAACATTTCAGAACACTTTGCTGATCTGCCCGTGCAAGGGATTCAAGGGTAGGAAACTCTTGCATCCACCGTTCATAATAGGGAATCACTGTGTCGACTCGCGTTTGCTGAAGCATAATCTCAGAAATCCAGATTGCATACGGATCCCGAGTCTCTCTCCACGGCAGCTCACGACGGTTAGCATTATACCAGCTGGTCAGTTCGGTTACCGGGAATGCAATCGAATCCACTCTTTTGGATCTCAGAGTTCGACAACCTGTATTTCCACATCCAGAGTAGCCGCCGCACCCCACTGGTCTGTGGCTACAATACGAAATCGATGTGTACCCGTCTGACGAATCTCAGGTTTCCAGTCGAAGAGGCCGGTTTGTTCGTTGAGTTTACTTCCTGAGGGTAAATCAATACCCAAATAGCGGATCAGGGTCGCGGGCTCACCATCAGGATCTGTTGCCCTAAACTCGGTTTCAAAGGACTCACCGGCCGGAATGGACATCACACGTGAAGGCGCAAAAAGGGGTGGTGCATTAAATGCTCGTACTTCGGCCACAAAGGAGGTGGTATCGGTGACACCGCTCGAGGATGTAGCCAGAATGGTGAACGTAGTCCGTCCGACCTGATTGGAAGCTGGTTTCCAATAAATCGAGTGTCCACGGATAAAAGCCCCCGAAATCTGAGATAAGAGTGTAAAATCGATTCGATCGGCCGGCAGGGGATTCTCTTGACCAATCCCCACAATCATCGTGGCTCCAAGAGGCAAAATCTGATCTTCAATCTGCGAAAGAACCGGGGTTAGGGATCTGTTTTGTCCGGAACCCTCAGTAGAGATCTGTTCTGTAGACTTCGTTTCGACTTCACGTTGGTCTTTTGATTCCCCTTCTTCGAGCAGTCTAAGGGGTGTAATACGATCAAATTGGCTCAAGTAGACACCATGATGGGATACCGCCAAATAATTTCCAGCCTCTGCGTCTTGCCGAACCAAGGTGAAGCCTTCTTCGCGATTACCAACCCAGAGTCTTCCATTGCGGGTCCTTACAAAAAGTTTACCCAAGTGCTCTCCCATTGTGTCGATCTCATGACCAAAAGAGGTGATGTACTCCAACCGGAGTTCCTGGTTTTCAGAGAGCAAAACCCTAAAGACTTCACCATCTGAATTAGTGGCATACAAAACGGTATTAACGAGGTGAATATTCGAAATCACTGAACTCTCGTTTTGAGTAGTCAGAGGCCAGTATTGATCGAGAGTCAAGGAATCCACATCCTCAACCGAAAATCTGTAAAGCCAGCGAGTGGATGGTGTAGATTCCGTTAATACAAACAAGGTGGAAGAAGGCTCGGATTTTACCTGCAACACATTGTGCTCATTAAAGATAGACTCGAATGGAAGTTGAATATCCTCATCTACTGTTTCTGGTGATAGTAGTGAGACTTTACCCAGTCCTGACTCACCCATCGCTACCCATAATACCTGACCTGTTCTGGCCACACTCAAGGGAACTGCCGGGAGAGTTGTCGATGAATAGACGCCTAATACCGAGGTAGGCTCAATCACACCCAGCCGCCGCCCATTTCCATAGATATAGGCAAAGCGAACATCTGCATCGATAACTGTACCCCGTCTCTGCATACCGGAGGAGGAATACAGCCATTGAAGGGAATCAGCAGATTGGCGAAATACTACAAGACCCTCCGTTTCCGACAAAGCATACAGGTGAAGAGGGGTAGCTTCTAATTCAATTATGGATGGAATAACCTGGGCTCTTGCGTAATTCTCAACGATTTGTTGGCCATAAACCTTATTTACACACTCGAACCCTGTACCTATTCCGACTAAGAACGAAAGTAAAAAGAGGATTCGGGTAATTCTTCTCATTTTCTTTGAACACAACAACCTATTCATATTACAACCAATAATGTGTTTTGTACCATTGAATTGTCTTGGAGATTCCCTCTTCCAGAGTCACCTGGGGTCGATATCCAAGTACTCGAATGGCTTTTTCGTGATCGCAGATCCATTGTTGGGACAATTCATTCGCCTTATCCCGGTTAAAAATGGGATATCGTCCGGTTAATCCGACCACATCTTCTACCAGCCCCCCCAGCCTCAAGACGAGTGAAGCCGGTATTTTGAGAGCAAGCGATCGAGTACTCAAAGCCTTGTCTGTAGCCTCGCGAATTTGATTCCAGGTCACAAGCTCCGGTCCACTGATAAAAAAGCTTTCTACTCCACCGCCTGTGAATTGCATCGCCTTTCGGATACCCTGAACAAGATCTGAAACGTAAACCATGGAGACTTTATTGGTCACACCATCTCCAATGATCGGACTGATTCGGAATTTAGCCATTTTAAAATACGAGTAGATTTGTTCCTCTCGAGGTCCATAAACCGCAGGGGGGCGTATAAAGACGATTTGCATCGAATCTGGAGCAATTTCACGAATTCGATTCTCCATATTCATCTTGGAAATCCCATACATCGAAATCGGTTCCATTGGATCCTGCTCTCGCTTTGGAAGGTTTGGGGCAGGTCCGGAAGCGGCTTGAGAGGAGAGAATGACTACCTTCTTTACCCCTTTTTCGTGCGCCAGTCGTACCAGAGATTCAGTAGCCTCTACATTCACAATATCGAGCTCACGCTGCGTTTTTCCTTTTAGAATCGCTGCATTATGGATAAGGATATCAATACCGTCCAAGGCGTTATATAAGGTCTGTCGGGAGAAAAGATCCCCTTTAACAAACGTCACGGGCTTTCCTGTCAACCATTTCTCCTGATTTCGGGTCAAACAACGAACCTCCTCAATGGCAGGGTCTTCCAAGAGGGAATCCACGAGATGACTTCCGATAAATCCCGTACCGCCGGTGACAAAGGCTTTCATGAATTCTTGTATATTGTTCGTTGATCTTTCC
>JAURMN010000111.1 GCA_030830725.1 Balneolales bacterium
AGCTTCGAGCGATTTGTAAAAATGATTGCTTAGGATCGGCACCAACGTTTGATTGATGAGAGTGCTTTTCCCGCTTCCGCTTACTCCCGTTACGCAAATAAAACGTCCTAGAGGAACCTCTAGATCTACATTTTGCAGATTGTGTCCGTTCGCACCTTTTAAATACAGAGATTTCCCATTGCCTTGGCGTGGACTTTCCCGAAATGGAATTTGTTCTTCGTCACGCAGGTAACGACTGGTGAGTGAAGTGCTATCCAGCTCTGTCGGTGCGCCCTGGGAGACGATTTCGCCACCGAACTGGCCTGCACCAGGTCCCATATCGACCACATAATCGGCATGTTCAATGGTTTCGCGGTCGTGTTCAACTACCAATATCGTATTCCCAAGATCGCGAAGCTGTTCGAGTGAGCGAATCAATTTGATATTATCGCGCTGATGGAGCCCGATGGAGGGTTCATCTAATACATAGAGTACACCAACCAATTGGGTTCCGATTTGTGTAGCCAGCCGGATTCGTTGGGCCTCCCCGCCACTCAGAGATTGCGCTTCTCGATCTAAAGAGAGATATCCTAGGCCGACATTGATCAAAAAGTCTGCACGATCGATGATCTCTTTGATCACCTGATGACCGATCGTTTTTTGACGCTCTGTGAGATTTAGGGTAGTCATTGCTTTTCGGAAGCTCAAAATGTCCATCCGGTGTAGATCGGCGATGGTTTGAGTATCGAGTTTGTAGGAGAGAGCCTCGGGCTTTAGGCGGCCTCCGTCGCAGGCAAAGCAGGTCATTTTAGAGAGATAGGCCTTGGCTTTGTCCCTTACATTCGATGAGCTGCTGTCTTCAAAAGCCTCCCGAATCATCCCTTTCAGACCCTCAAAAGTATGCCTGTAGACCACATCACTACCCGAAAAGTCATAACTGACGTTGAATTTTCGGTCTCCGCCTCCTTCGAAGAGTGTTCCCAGGAGTTCAGCGGAGCACTCTTTTAGAGGAGTATCAAAATCAGCATCGTAAGCCTTGAGTACCGCATGAAGCATTTTAAAGGCGAAAATATCTCGAGGTTTACCGAGATAACGGATTCCACCATCATTGATGGATTGATCTGGATTGGGGATGACCAAGTCCGGATTCACATCATATCGATAACCAAGGCCATTACAAGAGGGACAAGCTCCATTTGGGGAATTAAACGAAAAGAGATTGGGTGCTGGATCTTCGTAACTGAGACCGCTTTCCGGGTCGAAGAGGTGCTTGGAAAAGACACGGTCTTCGAGGGTGGGTTGGGTTGCGCCAGAACCGCCGGATGCCGTTTCCCCTTCTTTTTGAATCCCCAGAATCAGATTTCCGTCCGCCATCTGCAGTGCCATCTGAAGCGAATCAGAGATTCTCTTTTCGCTTGAGGGGGAGATAACAAAGCGATCGACGACAACGTCGATCGTATGAGTTTTATAGCGATCCAGACTGATTGTCTGTTCCAACTCCATCATTTCTCCGTTCACACGAGCCTTGATAAATCCCTGGCGAGCCATCTGCTCAAACAGCTCACGATAGTGGCCCTTTCGGGCTCGCACCACCGGCGCCATACAGTAAACTTTAGTGCCTATTGGTAAGCTCATAACGGAGGCAATCACCTGATCGGTGGATTGTTTCTCCATCTTGTTCCCCGTGATATAGGAATAGGGGACGGCCACGCGTGCAAATAAAAGCCTGAGGAAATCCGTGATTTCGGTGACGGTACCGACGGTGGAACGAGGATTTCGATTGGTGGTTTTTTGATCGATGGAAATCACGGGGGAGAGACCATCCACAAAGTCGACAGCCGGACGCTCCATCATTCCGAGGAACTGGCGGGCATATGCAGAAAGAGACTCCATAAAGCGTCTTTGCCCTTCGGCATAAATCGTATCAAAGGCCAGAGAAGATTTTCCCGAACCCGATAGACCGGTAATTACCACGAGGGAATCACGGGGGAGGTCTACATCAATATTCTTAAGGTTGTGTTCGCGTGCGCCGCGAACGATGATCTTTTCCTGCACGAGGCGGGTAAATATTTCGTTACTTTTGGCATTCTTCTGCTTGTGGAGGTCTTTTATATGCGATTTAAAAATGGCTTTTATATGAACGCTTGTTGACCTCAGAGCAGACCCGGAAGATAGCAAAAAGTTTGCTTAGAAAGCGTAATAATCACAAGAAAAGAGTTAGTCTTTGCGACGCAAAAGCCCTACTTTTTCGCTTTGTTTACCAATTGAAGAAGTCAGCTCATGAATTCCCCTGCAAAACAATCTTGGACTCCGACCTCTTGGAGAACATTTCCGATTTCACAACTGCCTCCCTATCCGAATAATGAGGCACTGGACTCAGCATTTGAACGTTTGCGTACCCTTCCACCGCTCATTACCTCATGGGAAGTAGAAGCGCTCAAAGAGAAACTCGCGCAAGTCGGAGAAGGAAAAGCTTTTTTATTGCAAGGTGGCGATTGTGCGGAGTCGTTTGCGGATTGTACGTCTCCGCGGATTGTGAATATGCTAAAGGTAATATTGCAGATGAGCTTCATTTTGGTGCACGAAATGAGCCTTCCTGTTGTACGAGTGGGGCGGATTGCCGGCCAATATGCCAAGCCTCGATCTGCGGATCAGGAGACAATTAATGGAAGTACCTTTCCGACATATCGGGGCGATTTAATTAATGGATTTGATGCAAATGGAGAGACACGTACACCTGATCCTGAGCGCCTGATTGAAGCCTATTCCAAAGCGGGTCTTACGTTGAATTTTCTGCGTGCTCTGCTTGATGAAGGATTTGCCGATTTGCACCATCCCGAGCATTGGGAGATGGATTTTATGCGGAATAACGAGGCATACCGGGAATATGAAGCACTAGTGAAGTCGATTTCCAAGACGATTCGATTTATGGATTCAGTGACTCCGTTACCCTCCTCGAAAGCATTTCCTGCGATGCAACGGGTGGAGCTTTACACTTCACACGAGGCGTTGAATCTGTATTATGATGCGGCTCAGACGCGCCGGGTGCCAAATAAGCCGGGGTGGTACAACTTAAGTTCACACATGGTATGGGTAGGCAATCGTACACGCCAACCGGGAAGCGCCCATTTAGAATATCTGCGCGGGATTGTAAATCCGATCGGGATCAAAGTGAGCGCGGACGCGGATCCAAAACAGATGATTCAGATTGTGCGAGATCTGAATCCGCAGGATGAGCCTGGAAAGATTGTGATGATTGGTCGCTATGGAGCAGGGAAAATCGAAGCGCATCTACCAGAGATGATTCGTGTATTCCGCAAAGAAGGCTTGAATGTGGTTTGGAGTGTGGATCCGATGCACGGGAATACATTTTCCACTCAAAGCAGTATCAAAACACGCAATTTCGAAGACATTATGAGTGAAATTCGCTCTGCGTTTAAGGTACATGCGGGCGAAGGGTCTATTCTAGGAGCGGTTCATCTAGAGCTAACCGGCGATAATGTGACAGAGTGTGTGGGTGGATCAAAAGGCCTTGCTGAGCAAAATTTAGGGGAGAACTATGCATCCTTATGCGATCCGCGATTGAATTATGAGCAATCGCTGGAGTTGGCGTTTTTGGTGGCCAAAGAGTGGAATGCGAACTACGGGTGAATTGCTTTGCAACTGTCGCAGAGTTGCGTAAAAGTGACAGCATGCTCGTAAAAATGACAGGTATGCTGATTAATATGTCAGCTCCTTCATTTAAAATGTCAGCACCCTTTCGATAAAATGTCATAAGCTCCGTAGAATAATCCCCCACATCGAGATTGGCATATCTCTTGCATTAATTCCTTTCAGAAAACAACAAACTCAAACTTTCTGAAAAGGAGTATGTAATGAAACTAATACATTATACAAGACCTGAGACCGATCTGTTCGGTGCCCGTTTTTCTGATTTAATGGATGAATTCTTTAGCGATGTAGTACAAAAGAGAAGAGATTCGTTCGTTCCATCTATGGATGTATCAGAAACGGAAACACAATTCGAAGTCGATGTGTATCTGCCCGGTCTACGGAAAGAGGACATCCAGATCGAAATGGAAAACGGACTATTAACGGTTTCTGGTGAGAGAAAAATGGAACGGGAAGAGGCTGGTCGGAAGTTTCATAAAATCGAGAACTTATACGGAATTTTCCGTCGCTCTTTGCAGTTGCCCGATCATATCGATCATGATTCGGTCCATGCGGAGTTCCAAGATGGAATTTTGAGAATCTCCGTGAACAAGAGCGAAGAAAAAGTTCGCAAGCAGATTACGATTAAGTAAAAAAGTAGAGACCTCGAAAAATTTTTGAAAAATAAAGAAACAATTTCGGCGTTTTTACGAATACAGATTTACAAGGGCTTTGTTCCCCTAAAGAGAGCAGGTTAGTTAAAGCCGGGATTATCGTGAAAGGTAGTCCCGGCATTTTTTTGGGGGTATTTATTCTGGAGTCCAGTTATCTATTCTCTGTCTTCTATCCATATCAAAATATTCTCAAGTATGAAGAAAATTATTTCGGCTACTGCGGTTTTTATCCCCGTTGCACTTTTTGCTATTGGTGCGATATGGTTTCAACAAGAAGGGGGGCTGAATGCTCCTGAGGCGATGTTAACTTCAGGAGATATAAGTGCTTCAGTTGCTGCTCCTGTCGAAGGACTCGCTTCGTCTTTATCCAATACAGCCTCCTCTCCAGCATCTCAAATTTCCACTACCAGCACATCGGAGACCGGATTTGCCTCGCAGCGACCGGTTCAAACTCTACGCGATTTTAATAATGCCATTGTAGAAATTGCCAACAACACGAATCCCGCGGTGGTGACAGTGACCACAGAGCAGGTGGTGCGATTCCGTCAGCTCGATCCGTTTTCCATGTTTTTTGGTGAATTCGGCGGACAGGAGCGCGAGCGTATTCGCAGAGGCTTAGGATCTGGCGTGATCGTGTCTGAAGATGGGGTAATCTTGACGAATTATCATGTGATTGAAGATGCAGAAGAAATAACAGTCCGATTGTATGAGGGAGAAGAACTTAAAGCTGAGGTGGTAGGATCGGATCCAATGATGGATATTGCGGTGCTCAGAGTGGACCGCAAGGGCATGCCGATTCTCGAAATGGGCAACAGTGATAATTTACAGGTTGGAGAGTTGGTATTGGCAGTGGGGAGTCCGTTAGAGGAATCACTTGCCCATTCGGTATCGATGGGAATTGTGTCGGCAAAAGGACGTTCCATTGGGATCTACAGCAATGTGGCCGGATATGAGAATTTTATTCAAACCGACGCCGCCATTAACCCGGGAAATTCGGGTGGAGCTCTCGTGAATATGGATGGAGAATTGA
>JAURMN010000112.1 GCA_030830725.1 Balneolales bacterium
CCATGCCCGTGACGATTCAGCAGGAATTTGGCGGATATGCCCGTCAGCTTGAACTGGCCGAACAGCGGATCGAAGCAGCCTTGACCCGTCTTTCGGAACTTCCTCAGGGAGGAACGGCAGTTGGTACCGGGATTAATACACACAAAGAGTTTGGTTCGCGAGTTGCGGCGGTAATTTCCAACCAGACAGGAATCCACTTTCAAGAGGCAGAAAATCATTTTGAGGCTCAATCCACAGTAGATGCTCCGGTAGAAGTAAGTGGTCAACTGAAAACCCTTGCAGTCAGCCTGATTAAAATTGCCAATGACCTGAGATGGATGAATTCCGGTCCGAACAGTGGTCTTGGAGAAATCGAGTTGATGGCACTTCAGCCCGGTTCCTCTATTATGCCAGGCAAGGTAAACCCCGTGATTGAAGAATCTGTAGTCATGGTTGCTGCAAAAGTCATTGGGAATGATGCCACCATAACCCTCGCAGGTCAGACCGGGAATTTCGAATTGAATGTTGCACTTCCTGTAGTGGCGTACTCTTTATTGGAATCGATCCAAATTCTGGGCAATGTGTGTGTGAATTTTGCCGAGCGTTCTATAGCCGGACTGAAGGTACGACGTGATCGGATTGCTGATCTTGTGGGCAAAAATCCGATTCTGGTAACCGCTCTTAATCCTGTGATCGGGTACGATTTGGCTGCCAAAATCGCGAAAACTGCCTATGCCGATAATCGATCCCTTCTCGATGTAGCTAAGGAGATGACTGATCTGTCGGAGCAGGAACTCAAAGAGATCTTGGATCCTGCCAAATTAACCTGATTCCTTATTTTGGGAAGCATTTTTCCCCGGAACCTGTTACCTTGTGCCGGGAAGAGAGTCGTATCGGATTCCCGGTCGTTTACACCGTTCGTCTAGCGGGTATCCATATAAGGCCTGATTTTGATGTTCTACGAGGTAGTGTAGCAGGTCAATTCGTTTAGCAATCCAGACTGGAAGTTAGATAGATACCGATGGCAGAAACCAGAATTATACGGAAGATGTCTCCTCGGGAGAGCAGTCCGAACGGACTCCAGGAGGGGACTGTAATTTCTGTGAAATCATCTGTCACCTCGAAATCATCTGGCGCTCGGGGAAAAAATTTATCTGGATCAGCTAAGAAAGTTTCTTCCGGTAAACAAGCTTCTTCTGGGACTTCTAAGAGATTTCCACTTTCAAGAAAGGAGCTTCTAAACGATTATAAATTAGCCAGACTAAGTCGCGAACTTTCCATATTAGGACGTAAAGAGGTTTTAACTGGTAAAGCGAAATTTGGAATTTTTGGGGATGGTAAAGAACTTCCACAGATTGTCTTATCCAAATTTTTTCAAAATGGAGATTTTCGGTCTGGATATTATCGCGATCAAACCCTGATGATGGCGATAGGTCAATTGACCCCGGAGCAGTTTTTTGCTCAGCTTTACGCCAATCCAGACAATGGAGCTGATCCGCATTCTGGTGGAAGGCAAATGAATGCACATTTTGCCACGCGACTTCTTGATGAAGATGGAAACTGGCTTCCGCAAACCAGTATGAAGATCAGCTCGGCGGATATGTCTCCAACAGCCAGTCAGATGCCGCGGCTTGTCGGTCTTGGGTATGCGTCAAAATTATATCGGCATCTCCCTGAGCTGTCCGCGTTCACGCAGTTTTCCAATCAAGGAAATGAGATTGTCTTCGGAACAATTGGAGATGCCAGTACATCCGAAGGGGTTTTTTGGGAATCGGTAAATGCTGCCGGAGTTCTTCAAATTCCAGTTGTGATTTCCGTTTGGGATGACGGTTATGGTATTTCAGTTGAAAAAAAATATCAGACCACAAAAGAAAGTATATCAGAAATCCTCTCTGGATTTCAGCGAACAGATAAATTAGCCGGTTACGAAATTCTAAAAGTAAAGGCCTGGGATTATCCTTCACTTTATCTAACCTATCAAAAGGCAACCGAATTCGCGAGAAAAGAGCACATTCCTGTTCTGATACACGTGGAAGAGGTGTCGCAGCCATTGGGTCACTCCACTTCTGGTTCTCATGAGCGATACAAATCTGTAGAGCGGCTTAAATGGGAAGAGGATTTTTGTTGTTGCAATCAAATGCGCTTGTGGTTATTGAGTGAGAATTTGGCGTCTGAAAAGGAGCTGGATACTGTTGAAGAATCAGTAAAAAAAATTGCGAAAGAAGCTCAAAAGCGCGCATGGACAGAGTTTCAAGATCCGATTAAGCAAGAGAGACAACAGGTGGCTCAGCGGTTACAGGAGATAATTCAATCCGCGTCACTCTCTGAAGAGCAGACCAATTCTCTTCAAAGTCTGGTACAACATCTACTTCGACAGCAGTCGCTTCTTCGCAGACACGTTATCTCTACAGTCCGGCAAGCCTTACTTATAGTCACGGATCTAGCAAATGACCCCGTTTTAAACCCTCTAAAGGAGTGGCTTCGTGCGGAAAATGAAAAAAATCATCTCCGATTTAATGCGCATCTTCTAAGCAACGGAAAGCATTCCCCTTTGCAGGCAAAGAGAATCGATCCCGTCTATGGAGATCGACCCCCATTGGCGGATGGCCGTGTCATTCTGAGAGATCATTTTGATGCCCTCTTTTCGGCCCATCCGAATTTGGTGATATTTGGGGAAGACAGTGGTAAACTGGGAGATGTTAATCTTGGTCTGGAGGGATTGCAGGAAAAGTATGGAGCACTTCGGATTACCGATACAGGCATTCGTGAGGCGACGATTTTAGGACAGGGTATTGGAATGGCCTTACGTGGGCTTCGACCAATTGCCGAAATTCAATACCTGGACTATCTGCTATATTGCTTCCAAACACTAAGTGATGATGTAGCAACCCTGCGCTATCGTACGAATGGTGGTCAGACGGCGCCTGTGATTGTTCGTACCCGTGGTCATCGCTTGGAGGGAATCTGGCATTCAGGTTCACCCATGGGAATGATTTTGAACGGCATAAGAGGCGTTCATGTCTGTGTGCCTCGCAATCTCACGGATGCTGCAGGATTTTATACCACTCTCTTACAAGGCGACGATCCAGCCCTAGTGATTGAGCCATTAAATGCGTATCGATTAAAAGAAAAACGTCCCTTGAATATTGGGAAATTTTCAACTCCTTTGGGGATTCCTGAACTTGTAGAAGAGGGGTCTGATATTACATTGGTGTCCTATGGATCTACATTCAATGTAGTTCAAAAATCACTTTCAAGACTCCGTTCCCTTGGTATTTCGGCGGAATTAATCGATGTGAAAACATTACTGCCATTCGATATTGAACATCGCATTCGTCAGTCTCTTCAAAAAACCAATCGAATTCTCTTTATTGATGAAGACGTCCCAGGTGGGGCTACGGCTTTTATGATGCAGCAGGTATTACAAGTGCAAAAGGGCTTCGAGTTGTTGGATTCGCCAGCCAGATGTCTGAGTGCTTCTGATCATAGACCTGCCTATTCAAGTGACGGGGATTATTTCTCTAAACCATCCATCGAAGATGTGGTAGAAACCGTCTACGATATGATGAGTGAGTCAAATCCGACCAAATTTCCTTCCAGGTACTAGAGTAGATTTAGATTCAGACGCGCGATTTATCTCCATCATGCAAACCGGATGTGCTAATTTTAGATATTCAGCGCATTCTCGTTCAGCCAAATCCACTACTTCTCACGTTAGCCAAATCCAGAGACGGTCTATAAAAAGCGCGAGCCAAATCCCCGGTAAATAGAGAAATGAAGTAAACATTAGGATTCTTGCGCTCGAGTTATCGCGATAGTATGCAAATCGGACTCCGATAATGAGATAGAATGCAGACAAAATACCGGCGCCAACGAGCCAGGTCCAACCTCCATAGTGAAGCACCCAGATCTTCCAAACGTTCGGAAATAGGGTCAATAGGGATACGACTACCCAAATTGCTGCTTTCCAACCTTTCACATCATTTTTAGGTAGCATTTGGAATCCGGCATGGTGATAATCGTCTTTGTTGAGCCAGGCAATGGCAATTACATGTGGGACCTGCCACAAAAACATAACCCAAAAAAGCATCCACATGCCATAATCCACTATGGTACCGGTTGCGGCTGCCCATCCACCTACTACGGGTAAAGCTCCAGGAATCGCCCCTAAAAAAACATTCATTGCCGTGACTCTCTTCATGGGCGTATAGGCTCCCAGATAAATCAGGGACGTTGCCAGAGATACGACACCTGCCGAGAAGTTCACAAACCCAAACATGATAATTAATCCAAATACCATCAAACTTGAGGAGAAGATCATTCCGTGAGATTCCTGAATTCTTCCAGCAGGGAAGGGGCGATTCGATGTCCGTCTCATTAATCCGTCTAAACCTCGTTCCATGAACATATTATGCGCCGAGGTTCCCGCAGCAAGGAGCCAAGTCCCCAAAAAAGCTTTCAAAAAGAGAAGGGTGTCAATTGAAAAGGGAAGAGTGCCTGAAAAAAGAGTTTCTCCACCATTAGTCGAAGTGGTGTTTACACCGGTCTCTATAGCAAACGGCCCGGCCGATCCCATCACAAATCCGATTGCCATACTCAGTAGAACAAAGTAGGTAATTCCGGGTTTGGTCAGCTCGTAATAATCCGCAAATACGGAGTTTTTTGATTGTTTTATGGTATATTCCAAAGACACGATAAAGGGTGTAAATCATTCCCGTTTTGGACCTTAAAAGTTACAAAGAAACAAGATATTCTGCTGAATTAAATCGGGATCTATGAATCAACGTCTCTCAACTCTGAATCGTTTTCAAATAGTCGCAATCATCACCGTTTTGGCAACCTTGTTGCTGATTTTTGTAGGTGGATTGGTTCGAGCGTCGGGCGCCGGCCTTGGTTGCCCGGATTGGCCGAAATGTTTTGGAGTTTGGATACCTCCTATGTCAGTTGAAGAACTCCCTTCCGGATGGGATCCGGCTTTATTTAATCCAGTACACACGTGGACTGAATATGTGAATCGCTTGATCGGAGTTGCGATTGGACTCTTGATTACGGCAACTTTTATCCTCTCACTTCGATACCGAAAAAGTGATCCGATCATCCCGATCGCTTCCTTTTCTGCCCTTATTCTGGTTTTATTTCAGGCTTGGCTTGGTGGGCAGGTGGTCCGAAGCGGTCTGGCAGGAGGGATGATTACGCTGCACATGCTTTTTGCTATGGTGATTGTAAATGTATTACTGTTCGCAGCATGGAGGGGATGGAAAGATAGAATTTATATTGAGCTGACAGATCCGGAACGCAAGAAATTGGTTTGGATCATGGTCTTACTTCTGGCTAGTACGCTAATTCAAATGATTTTGGGTACGCAGGTTAGAGAAATGATTGATGTAGTTAAAAATGGACCAGTGATGGTTCAACGAGATACCTGGTTGGATCCTGAGGCGACACGCTTTTTAGTTCACCGCAGTTTTTCGTGGATCATTGTGATTCTGATGGGTGTTTTTTTCTGGTTACAACGGGGGATATCGATTCCGACTTGGACTCGGAAAATCGGCGGAGCCATTCTTGGGCTTTTCCTCATGCAGATTTTAATTGGGATCGGACTAGAGAGGCTGGCGATGCCTGGTGCACTGCAGGTACTTCATTTGATTGGTGTGGCGGTGATTATCTGTCTGCAATTCACCTACCTATTGGTGGTGGGGTCTAAAGTGAGGCGCTAGCTTCATGTAGCCTTTTTTTCTAAATCTATTCCAGAATTTGAATAAAATCTGAAAGACAGGTCCTATTTGACCCATAGGACCAAGACGGGTTAAAATCGATTTAATCTTATAACTTTTGGGAGATGGCCTGTAGTAAATGACGCATTTCAGTAAGTTCCCTACGTAACTCCGGACTAAGCTCACGGCGGTCTGCTGTAGTTACATCATGACTTGAGTTTTCTCCTGAATTCGATTTATTTGCCTTTTCTTTGAGTACTTTTTGAGCACCTGCTGTTCGATAGCCTTTGGTATGAATCAGGTCTTGAAGTTCTAAAACTACCGCAAGATCCTGTTCTCTGTAACGCCGGTTACCTGATTTACCCTTGAGCGGGTTTAGTTCCGGAAAGACACTTTCCCAGTAGCGGAGAACATGTGCCTCTATGCCTGTGATCTTACTTACTTCTCCAATTGAATAGTATAATTTCTTCATAGACTCGAAGTTATGTATTTTTGGGAAACTCTCAAGTAACATCGGATCATGGAACCAAACCGACCTGCTATTTTTCTTTCGATTGTGATTCCTCTTTACAATGAGGAAGAATCACTCCTGCCGTTACTTCAGGAAATAAAAGAATCTGTTTCCGGTTATCTAAAAAAGGGTAAGCGATGTGAGGTATGGTTTATCGATGACGGATCAAGTGATCGATCCTGGGAAATCATAGATAAAGTAATAAAACAGGTCGATACCGATAATTTTTCAGTATCGGGAATAAGATTTCAAAAAAATTATGGCAAAAGTACCGCATTGCAATCTGGATTCGATCATGCAAATGGTGAGTATGTGATTACCATGGATGCAGATCTGCAGGACGATCCCGCGGAAATACCTGGATTGATAGACACACTGAATGAAAAAGGCCTAGATCTTATTAGCGGCTGGAAGAAAGAGAGAAAAGATCCATTATCAAAGAAGGCACCATCTCGTCTCTTTAATTGGGTGACCAAATGGATAACTGGAATTTCCATTCATGACTTCAATTGTGGTCTCAAAGCCTATAAATCTGAGGTTGTGAAACATATATACCTATATGGAGAGATGCATCGTTATGTTCCAGTTCTAGCAAAAAATGCCGGATACTCTGCTATTGGAGAGAAAATCGTTCACCATAGGAAACGGGAGTTTGGCAAGACAAAATTCGGAGCATCCCGATTTATTAATGGCTTTCTGGATCTCGCAACAGTTCTTTTTATCAATGCCTATGCACAACGCCCGATGCATTTTTTTGGATCCATTGGAGTGATGCTGGTTTTGGCAGGAACATTAATAAGTGGCTATTTGGCATGGAGTAAACTGATTTTGGGTGAATCTCTACAGGATCGCCCCTTGCTGTTTCTAGGTGTTCTACTAATTATTGTTGGTGCTCAGTTTTTCTCGATCGGGTTTCTTGGAGAAATGATTCACACTTCCCGATCAAAGAGAATATCGCCAACGATCAAGGAAGAAAGTAGAAGTAGAAAGGGGTAAGAGAGGAGTACCGCGTACGGGATTCGAACCCGTGCTACCTCCGTGAAAGGGAGGCGTCCTAGACCCCTAGACGAACGCGGCATAACAGGATGCTTCACAATGTGCCGGTGGGTGGAGGACGTCATCACGAAGCAAGCAAGGAAACAACAATACCATTTCAGATAAGGGAGCCCGATGGGACTTGAACCCACGGCCTCCAGGGCCACAACCTGGCGCTCTAACCACCTGAGCTACGGGCTCCATTACTGAAAATCCACATAGTACCGCGTACGGGATTCGAACCCGTGCTACCTCCGTGAAAGGGAGGCGTCCTAGACCCCTAGACGAACGCGGCCTGACTGTATTTGGCTGAGGCGACAGGCGGATTCGAACCGCCGTACAAGGTTTTGCAGACCTCTGCCTGACCACTCGGCCATGTCGCCATCTCCGTACGCCCGACAGGACTCGAACCTGTAACCTACTGCTTAGAAGGCAGTTGCTCTATCCAGTTGAGCTACGGGCGCAACATACTAACCCTGTAAACGGGCAAGCATTAAAGATACACAATTCGACCGGATAAAATCAAAACCTGCAGGATTATTTAAAGGTTCTCACCCCATTGTCAGTTCTTAATTTGTAGATGCCGAGTTCATCCACGAGGATTGAGTTAAACAAC
>JAURMN010000113.1 GCA_030830725.1 Balneolales bacterium
AAAAGCACTCTCATCAATCAAACGTTGGTGCCGATCCTAAGCAATCATTTTTACAAATCGCTCGAAGCTCCCCTGCCCTACCAGAAAATCGAAGGGCTGGAGCACATCGATAAAATTATCTCCATCGATCAAAGCCCGATCGGACGAACACCCCGATCTAATCCCGGCACTTATACCAAATTATTCGACCAGATCCGTACGCTCTATGCCGAGTTACCCGAAGCCAAAATCCGTGGTTACAATCAAGGACGTTTCTCGTTTAACGTAAAAGGTGGCCGTTGTGAAACCTGTCAGGGAGACGGTGTCCGCAAAATTGAAATGAACTTTCTGCCGGATGTCTACGTAACCTGCGAAACATGCACCGGAAAACGCTATAACCGCGAGACACTGGAAATCTATTATAACGGAAAGAGCATTACCGATGTGCTTAACATGACCGTGAGTGAGGCACTGGATTTCTTCGATAAAGTGCCTTCCATTCGCAAAAAACTCGAAACGCTCGACTCTGTCGGGCTGGGATATGTGCGACTAGGTCAATCGAGCACAACATTAAGTGGAGGCGAAGCGCAACGGATTAAACTCTCCCGAGAGCTAGCCAAAACCGGTACCGGAAATACTCTTTATGTTATGGACGAACCTACCACCGGGCTTCATTTTCAAGATGTACGTATGCTCGTGGATGTGATTCAGCAACTCGTAGATAAAGGAAATACCGTAATTGTAATCGAACACAATCTGGATCTCATCAAAGCAGCAGACTGGGTGATTGATGTGGGTCCGGAGGGCGGGGCAGCAGGCGGACAGATTATAGCTGTGGGAACCCCAATTGACTTAGCTGACGCCGTGAGCTCTGGAAGTACTTCGTTGGACAAAGGAATTGACACGATGCTCAACGCATCTATCGTATTGGACAATGCAACGAAATATGATGGCTCTAAAAGTGCTCCTCACAGCGTAACAGCTGAGTTTCTGCGACAGGAATTTGACCGACTGGCACAACGGGCAAAGATGAGATGAGTATCTCATCACTACTTGTACTGCCTCTTTCGATTTAGCTTTTTCTCATGAAACGGAAACTCTTTATATTGTAGACTTGTGTCATTTTTTAGACAGGTGATCCGTCGACTGGATGTACACAGAATCGAACTATTTAAGTCTCGATTTTTTACTCATTCCGGGCTACCTAAACACTCACTATCCCTGTAGTTAAGATTATGAAAAATATTGGGTTTAAAGTTGGAAGTATCGTTGCGTTTCTCGCACTCACAGCATGGTATCTGTTCCCTACGGTTCAGCTATCCTTGATGCAAAGATATGCGGATGATTTACCGCAAGCCGAGTTGGAACTCTACATACAAGAAAATGGAGCGCGGATGCAACAGCTCAGCGAAAGGGCTCTTTCGCTTGGACTGGATCTCAAGGGCGGGATGCATGTGGCCATGGAAGTCGGGACACCTGATCTTCTTCGCGAACTTTCCGCTGAGTTTGGTGATGCTGAGCTGGATCAATTAATCGAATCGGCTTATCAAGCCTCGGTGCAGAACCGTTCTGACTTTATTGATGAATTTTACGCCGGATTTCAGGCTCAAAATCCAGATGGTCTGCTGAGTCGCTACTTCCGCTCGGATGCGGCCGGAATCGATCGCCGCTCTACAAATGACGAAATCATCGTCTATCTGAGAAATCAGCGTAATGCAGCCGTAGATCGGGCGATCGAAATCATCAGGACCCGTGTGGATCGATTCGGGGTCACAGAGCCTTCTATCCTCAAGCAGGGACAAGATCGTATCGTGGTGGAACTCCCCGGAGTGGATGAAAAAGAGCGTGTTCGTAACCTTTTGAAAGGAACCGCTCGTCTAGAATTCCGCCTGGCCGCTGATGCAGATGAACTCAATGCATCACGCAATCAGATTTATGAATATTTCCAGCCCACCGAAGGCGATACGACTCAAACTACCAATGCCCTGGCCCAAATTTTAGTTGGGCAAACTGGTAATGCGTATGTTTTCGGATTTGCCATGGACAGCGATCGTGATCAGGTAGATCAATTGTTGGGAGCTGATGCGGTGCAACGCCTGCTTCCACGTAATACCACACTTTTATGGGCGTCTAGTTCATTTTTTACGGACGATCAGGGTAATGATTACTACGAACTCATCGGTGCCCGTGAAGAAATCGAGCTTACCGGTGATGTGATTTCAGAGGCCTCCGTTGCGTTCGATCCGACTACAAATATCCCTGAAGTCTCCATGACCATGAACACCGAGGGTGCACGCAAGTGGTCACGTATAACCGGTGCAAACATCGGAAAACCTGTGGCGATTGTACTGGATAATTTTGTGTATTCCTATCCGGTTGTGCAGAATAAAATCAGCAACGGTCGTTCCAGTATTACCGGCCTTAGTGGTATTAGCGAGGCCGAAGATTTAGTGAACATTCTTCTCTCAGGTGCTCTACCTGCTCCACTCGAGATCATCGAGGAGCGTACCGTGGGTGCAACCCTAGGTGAAGCCTCCATTCAGGCCGGTCTCTACTCTACTTTGATCGGTCTCGGAATTGTGGCCCTCTTCATGATGGTTTACTATCGCGCCGGTGGTGGAGTTGCCGATCTTGCACTACTCCTGAACATTATCTTTATCCTGGGCATTCTGGCCGCTTTCCGAGCGACGTTGACCCTTCCGGGTATTGCCGGTATTGTGCTTACAATCGGTATGGCGGTAGATGCCAATGTGCTCATTTTTGACCGTATTCGCGAAGAAATGCGCCATGGCAAGACTCTTCGCGCTGCGATCGACAGTGGATATGCCAATGCCGTAAGTGCCATTATGGACGCGAACATTACTACCTTCTTTGTCGGGGTGATCCTTTACAGTTTCGGGGTGGGTCCAATCAAGGGTTTTGCCGTTACACTGATGGCCGGGATTGTCTCCTCACTATTCAGTGCCCTGATTATTACGCGCGCTCTGGTTGATTATTTGACCCGAGACAAATCTGCAGATATCAGTTTTGGATAATTATCTGGCTGACAAAAACTCCGATCCCAAACGATCAACATCGACTTTTTAACCGATTTTCATCACCTAACTTGTTTACACGCTCATGAGATGGTTTGAAACTCCTACATTCGACTTTATTTCCACACACAAAAAGGCCTACATCGTTTCCGGGCTATTGTTTGTGGCGTCTCTCGTCGTCATTTTCACTAAAGGCCTCCAATATGGAATTGATTTTCGTGGCGGAAAAGAATTCGTTGTCAGCTTCGATACCCCGGTAGAGGTAGCCGATGTACGAAGTTCTCTTACCGAACCACTTGGTGGTGTTCCAGAGGTGAAATTCTTTGGTGCCGATACCGATGTATTGATTCGGACTGATGCAGATGGGGAGATGAATGAGGTGCAAAATGCTCTTAGCTCCGCACTTTCCACTTCGTTTGAGGGAAATGAGTTTGAGATACTCTCCAATTATTTGGTGAGTGCCCGATTTGCAGAAGATCTCAAAGTCGGAGCCTTGAACTCGGTTATTTTTGCCGTAATTGTCATCTTCATCTATATTTTGATTCGATTCCGCTATTGGTATTACTCCTTAGGTGCGGTTGTAGCCCTGATTCACGATGTGGTCATCGTACTCGGACTTTTTACGTTATTATCCGATTTAGTACCATTCAGCCTTCAAATTGATCAGACCATTATCGCGGCATTCTTAACCATCGTAGGGTATTCCCTTAATGATACCGTGGTGGTGTTCGACCGGATTCGTGAGAACTCATCCGTCTATAAAACGATGGACTACCCAGCCATGGTCAACCGGAGTTTGAATGATACCCTGTCTCGTACGGTGATTACCTCTTTAACTACACTTTTTGTGGTTGCTATCTTGTTTGTCTTTGGCGGGGAAGTGTTAAAAGGATTTTCATTTGCTCTCTTAATCGGAATTATTATAGGTACCTACAGCTCGCTGTTTATTGCCAGTGCCATGATTGTTGAATTGAAAATGCGCAAGAAACCGGCCTAAAATTAAAGGCGGATAGTCACCAAAGTTGCTGAGTAAAACCGGTTCCTGCACAGTTGCAACATCGAAGGGGGTTTTTTCGTATACCAAGGGTAAACCACTGAATACTAAACCTTGAATTATGAGCTTCGAAATTACGGAGAGATACAACTGTGTAGTCATAGAGTTTAAAGGGAA
>JAURMN010000114.1 GCA_030830725.1 Balneolales bacterium
ACTTTTGCAGACTGAATCCCCTTTTGTTGGTACTGGAATTGAAAGCAAGGTTGCTCAAGATTCCAAAACGGTGACCATTTCTGAATCAGAGGGAGTGGTAGCAATTGCAGATGGAAACCGTATTGTTGTTTCGGACGACGGAACTCTACCTCCACGCTTTCTAAAAGAACCTCGCAGTGATCACAAGCGTGGTATCTACTGTTATGACCTCCGGAAGTTTCTTAGGTCAAATGCTGGCACTTGTTTCAATCAAAAACCTATAGTTCGAAAGGGCGATAAAGTTAAACTTGGACAGGCCCTTGCGGATGGAGCCAGTACTGACAAAGGAGAACTCGCCATAGGTCGGAACATCCTCGTAGCATTCATGCCTTGGAAAGGCTACAATTTTGAAGATGCTATCCTTATTTCTGAAAAAATAGTAAAGGACGATATTTACACTTCGATTCACATTGAAGAGTTTGAGGTTACAGCCAGAGATACAAAATTAGGGCCTGAGGAAATTACGAGGGATATACCAAATGCTGGCGAAGAGGCACTCCGAAACCTAGACCACCTCGGAATTGTCAGAATCGGAGCTGAAGTTAAACCGGGTGATATATTAGTTGGTAAAATTACTCCTAAAAGTGAGACTGACCTTGCACCAGAAGAGAAGTTGCTTCGGGCCATTTTTGGAGAAAAAGCAGCAGATGTGAAAGACAGCTCCCTTCGAGTTCCTTCCGGAACTCAAGGAATTGTTATGGACATCAAGGTATCCAGTAGAACCGATGCCGAACAAGAGAAATTATCTCCTTCTGATTTCCGTCGCCAGATGAAACAGATTAAGGAAGATTACCGAAACCAAACTGAAGACCTTAGGGCACAACTTACCGAGTCGCTGTCCAACATCCTCTTAGGGGAAAAAATCCCACTGAATGTTACCAATTCTGAAACCGGCGACATCATTATTCCTGCAAACCGGAAGATTACGAAAACACTCCTTCGTAGATTAGCCTCGGTTCACCAGTTTATTGATATTCCGCCATCACCAGTAAGAATTAAAGTATTTGAAATCATTGAAAGTTATGAGTCGAAATTTCAGGATCTCGAGGACGATAAAGATCGTAAGATGGAGGCAATCGAGCACGGTGATTCAATTGACCAGGGAGCGATAAAAAATGTTCGTGTGTTCATCGCCAAGAAACAAAAGATGCGTGTTGGTGATAAAATGGCTGGGCGTCACGGAAACAAAGGTGTTGTTGCCAAAATTGTGCCCGAGGAAGACATGCCATTTCTTCCAGACGGTACACCCATTCAAATATGCTTAAATCCTCTTGGCGTTCCTAGCCGTATGAATGTGGGTCAAGTTTTGGAAACCCACTTAGGTTGGGCTTGTAATAAGCTTGGACTCAAAGTAGCTACGCCAATTTTTGACGGAATCCCTGAGACTAAAATCCAGGAGTATCTCAAAGAGGCTGGTTTGCCAGAAAATGGAAAAACTATTCTCTATGACGGCTGTACAGGAGAGGCATTCTATCAGCGTATTGTTGTCGGATATATGTACATGCTGAAGCTCAACCACTTGGTAACCAGCAAAATTCACGCTCGTGCGGTTGGTCCATACAGTTTGATAACTCAACAACCTCTCGGCGGAAAAGCCCAATACGGGGGACAAAGGTTTGGAGAGATGGAAGTTTGGGCGCTCGAGGCATATGGGGCGGCTTACACCCTGCAAGAGATTCTTACCGTAAAATCAGACGATGTTCTTGGAAGAACAAAAATTTACGAATCTTTAGTCAAGGGTGATAATTCACTTCAGGCAGGGACCCCTCAATCTTTTAATGTTTTAATGAAAGAGATGCAGAGCCTTTGCCTCGATGTACGCGTACGCGGAGAAGAAGGATTGTAATTATCAAGATTCCTAAATCAAAAACATTAATTTTAAGCATAATATTATGAGCGTAGAAGCATTAAACGAAGCACTAGGAGTAGATATTGGCCCAATGGATCGCGTATCCATAACTGTCGCAGACCCTGATATCATTCGTTCATGGTCAAAGGGAGAAGTTAAAAATCCCGAAACAATAAACTACAGGACTTTTAAGCCGGAACCGGGCGGCTTGTTTTGCCAAAAGATTTTTGGGCCAGTTCGTGACTATGAGTGTGCCTGTGGTAAATACAAAAGAATTAAGTACAAAGGTGTCGTATGTGATCGCTGTGGTGTTGAGGTAACAGTTTCTAGGGTGCGTCGAGAGCGCATGGGTCACATCGAGCTCGCTGTGCCTGTTTCACACATCTGGTTTTTAAAGAGTATGCCAAGCCGGCTTGGCTTGCTGATGAACATGACTGCCAAAAGCTTGGAGCGGGTGCTATATTATGAACAATATTTAGTAACAGACCCAGGTAATACTCCCTTGGAGGACCGACAATTGCTTTCCGACAAAGAGTACCGCGAGGCTCTTGACGAATATGGGGATGAGTTTGAGGCTAAAATGGGAGCTGAAGCAGTGCGTGATGTACTGGGCAGGTTGGATTTACAAGATGAATTAGATGAACTATACGATCAAATTCATGACACGAAGTCCAAGCAGATGAAGAAAAAGCTAGCCAGCCGGTTGAGGGTGGTCAAAGGCTTTCTTCAATCCGAAGCTTCCCCAGAATGGATGATCCTCGAAGCAATCCCTGTTATACC
>JAURMN010000019.1 GCA_030830725.1 Balneolales bacterium
AAGAGAGGAAATTGCTGCATTAGTTGTGCTTACTACAGAAAAGATTCTCTCCAAAAATCTTTCCGCTGAGGAGAAGGAGAGGTTTTCTCAACAGGCTACTGAAGAGCTCAACCTCGTTTCCTGATTCAGCCTGTGATGCTTTCTAAATCCAACATTATAGTTCGTGAGATTGTTAAAATTTCTACGGACGAAAGTGGCTTGGTCGAGCATTCCCGGGTGGAAGATGTCCTGTCTGCCTTACGAGAAATCAATCCGTCTGGACATCTTGAAATCCTAAAGAGTTATTTGGTTGAAATTCGCAAAAAACTTCGACTGCAACTCGTTGAGGTTGAAGTTGGCTGTCAACCCAATGAATCTTTGATCTCTGGTCTCAAATCCAAGCTCGCCAAACACACCTCTGGGTCTCTCGAACTGAAAGTTTCTCAAAACAATCATCTTATTGCAGGCTACCGCATAAGGCTGGTTGATGATGTGTTTGAGGATTCCATTCAATCAAGACTTCGCAAGCTCTCCCAATCACTCATTTGTTAATCATATTTAATCAACCATCATGAGTTCCATTACTGAACTAATTCGCAAGGAAATTGAAAGCCTATCCACCGAGTCAACTCGCACTAATGTTGGTACCATTATCACACTTGCAGACGGAGTTGCTAGAGTGGACGGACTATCCAAAGTAATGTACAACGAAATGATCGAGTTCCCCAATAATGTTTTGGGTATTGCCCTTAACCTGGAGGAGGACTCGGTCGGCTGTGTTTTATTGGGAGATGTCAGTTCTCTTAAAGAGGGTGACGAGGCCCGGACTACTGGAAAACTTCTTTCCGTCCCTGTTGGGAAAGAATTGCTCGGCAGAGTGGTTGATGCTGTTGGACGGCCGATGGATGGCAAGGGTGCAATCAATGCTGAAAAGTATCTTCCCGTGGAAAGAATTGCCCCAGGGATTATTCCCAGAAAATCAGTTGATCAACCTCTTCAAACTGGAATTATGGCCGTGGATTCCATGGTTCCGATCGGTAGGGGACAGCGAGAATTAATCATTGGCGATCGATCTACTGGCAAGACCACCATTGCTATTGATACGATTATCAATCAGGCAAAGATTAACAAACAGGGCGAAGCTTCAGGGGACCCGAACTTCCGGGCTGTGTACTGTATTTATGTGGCAGTTGGTCAAAAGAATGCAAATGTTGCACGTACTATCAAAGTATTGGAAGAGAGTGGAGCGATGGAATATGTTACCATTGTTTCTGCTCCTGCTGCCGACAATCCCGCCAACCAGTATCTGGCACCATACGCCGGCTGTGCCATGGGTGAATGGTATATGGAAAACGGAATGGACGCTTTAATCGTTTACGATGATCTCTCCAAACACGCGGTTGCCTACCGCCAGATCTCCTTAATTTTGAAACGCCCTTCTGGCCGGGAGGCTTATCCCGGGGATGTCTTTTATCTGCATTCTCGCCTGCTCGAGAGGTCTGCCAGACTGAATGCGGAAAGTGGCAATGGTTCTTTAACCGCTCTACCCATTATTGAGACCCAAATGGGAGATGTTTCAGGCTACATTCCAACCAATGTCATATCGATTACAGATGGACAAATATTCCTTGAAACTGATTTGTTTAACAAAGGCATTAGACCTGCCGTATCGGTTGGTTTATCGGTATCCCGTGTCGGTTCCGCAGCTCAAATCAAGGCTTACAAGAAGGTAGCAGGTAAGGTGAAATTGGAATTAGCCCAGTTTCGTGAATTAGCTGCATTTTCGCAGTTCGAATCAGACCTAGACGCTGCCACAAAAGCCAGCCTTGATAGAGGAGCACGGATTGTTGAGCTTTTCAAGCAAACTGCTTCCAATCCTATTTCGGTAGAGGTTCAAACCGCCATCATGTGGGCTATGCAGAATAATTTCTTTGATGCGATTGCCGTAAGCGATGTTAACCGAGCAACTCAAAGCCTCCGTGAATACATGGAAACTCAGGGAAAGTCTGCCTGTGAGTTGATTTATTCAACTGGTAAACTTGAAGAGGATACCGAGCAAAAACTTCGTATCGCGGTGGAAGATTGGAAAAGAACCTTCTCTTAATCCTTTAATTTCTTTCCTCTTTTACATTTAAATTATGGCTAATACGCGGGATATCCGATTACGGATTAAAGGGGTAAAAAGTACCCGGCAAATTACTCGTGCCATGCAAATGGTTGCCACCTCTAAAATGAAAAAAGCCCAGGACGCAGCAAAGAGCGGTCGTCCTTATGCGATGCTTCTTGCTGATGTGATTGTATCCGTGGCTGATGAATTTGAGGAAATTACCCATAAATACTTTAATGATCGTCCAGTGAGGCACCGTGGGATTCTTGTCATTGGTACAGACAAGGGACTTTGTGGGGCACTTAACTCCAATTTATTTAGGATGCTCTCTGATGTGGATTCTTCCGCAAAGTTTGTTTCTGTAGGAAAGCGGGCGACCCAGTTCTTATCTCGTACGAGAAGAGATTTACTCGCAGACTTTAGTTTACCTGACAAACCCCGCTATTCTGATATCAAGCCAATCATAGAATTTCTGCTCCGTGCCTACGGGGATGATCAGATTGACACCATCGAAATTTTGCATACTGGATTTGTAAATACCCTCCGTCAGGAACCCGAGCTTGTTCGTTTGTTTCCCCTAAACGATCTAGACGAAATGAGCCAAAAGTTACATTCACGCTTTGGTATAGACGATCATACAGTGCCCAAAGACAAACGGGAAATTTTGATTGAAAACCGCGATGAGGTTTTGGCGGAACTTGGAACACTCTATTTAAAACAGCAAATTCACCAAATGGTCATGGAGTCTCAAGCCTCTGAACATAGTGCACGCATGGTTGCAATGAAAACCGCTACCGACAATGCGGGCAATCTTCTCAATGACCTAACCCTTCAATATAACCGAGCTCGCCAAGCCGCTATCACTCAGGAAATTCTTGAGATTTCAGCTGCCACACTTTCCAACTAACCTTTACTTTCATATCATGGAACAGGATAATTCGAACACAACCAAAGGAAAAATTATACAAGTCATCGGAGCCGTCGTGGACGCCGAATTCCCCGCCGAAGGAATGCCAAAAATTTACGACGCTTTGGAGATTACCTACAAGCTGCACGATTCTTCCGACGCCAAACTTGTTTTGGAGACTCAACAGCACCTCGGTCAAAATCGGGTACGTGCAGTTGCCATGTCTTCAACCGAAGGTCTGGTAAGGGGCATGGAAGTTTTTAACACGGCTAGCCCGATCTCAGTACCTGTTGGCGAAAAAGTGCTTGGCCGTATTTTCAATGTCACGGGGGACACCGTAGATAATAAAGGAGAATGCGGACACTCTGAGACCCGTCCTATCCACAGGCCGGCACCCACATTAGTGGACCAGGATACCGAAGCAAATATCCTTGAGACTGGCATAAAAGTTATCGATTTGATCTGTCCCTTCATTAAAGGAGGCAAGGTGGGGGCTTTTGGTGGAGCCGGTGTTGGCAAAACCGTGGTAATTATGGAATTAATCAACAACATTGCCAAAGCACATGGTGGTTATTCTGTTTTTGCAGGAGTGGGTGAGCGTTCACGCGAAGGCAACGATCTTTATCAGGAAATGTCCGAAGCTGGCGTCATCAACCAGGATGATATCTCCAAATCCAAAGTTGCTTTAGTCTACGGACAAATGAATGAGCCTCCCGGTGCCCGTATGCGTGTGGCTCTTTCTGGCCTCACCATGGCTGAATACTTCCGGGACGAGATGGGGCAAGATGTCTTGCTTTTCGTTGATAATATTTTCCGTTTTTCACAAGCCGGCTCAGAAGTTTCAGCACTCTTAGGCCGTTCTCCTTCTGCAGTTGGCTACCAACCCACACTTTCGGAGGAAATGGGTATTCTTCAGGAAAGAATCACATCGACCAAGAAAGGGTCCATCACATCCTTCCAGGCGGTTTATGTACCGGCAGATGACTTAACGGACCCTGCTCCGGCCAATACTTTTGCCCACCTCGACTCAACCATTGTTTTGGAGCGTTCCATTGCTGAGCTTGGTATCTACCCAGCCGTTGACCCTCTTGCCTCAGTTTCCAATGCTCTGTCTCCAGATATTGTAGGAGAAGAACACTTCAAAGTGGCACGGGGTGTACAGGAAGTTTTACAAGCCTACAAGGACCTCCAAGACATTATAGCCATCCTCGGATTGGACGAATTGTCCCCCGAGCAAAAGCAGACGGTTTTCCGTGCCCGTAAGATTCAAAAATTCCTTTCACAACCTTTTCATGTGGCTGAAGTTTTTACCGGGGTTTCGGGAGAGTATGTATCTGTAAAGGATACAATTCGTGGTTTCAAAATGATTCTGGATGGAGAATTGGATGAAGTTGCTGAAAACGATTTTTACATGAAAGGCGGTATTGATTCAGTGATTGGAGGAAGCAACTCTTAATTGCTACAGTATCCCAAGACCATGCCATTACTTCTCGAAATCGTAACTCCCGATGCCAAGGTATATTCCGAGGAAGTCGATCATGTGGTCGTTCCGACCGCGAATGGAAAAATTGATGTTTTACCCAATCATATTCCAATTATAGACAAGCTAGTTGCTGGTGATCTCAAAGTCGAAAAAAATGGCTCGCAGGAATATTTGGCTGTTAGTTCTGGGTTTGTTGAAGTTTATTCGAATAAAGTATCCATTCTAACCGATGAAGCCCTCGTCATTAGCACACAAGATGAGTCCCTTATCGATGACGCGGTTAAACGGGCACAAGATGCCTTAACAGAAGGCAAGAAAAGCAATATGGACTTGGCCGCGATCCAAAAGCTTGAGGCAGCTGCCCGTTTTGCTTTGGCGAAACAAATTGCCAAAGGAAAATCAAAGTAGCTTTGA
>JAURMN010000020.1 GCA_030830725.1 Balneolales bacterium
AAAAATATTGAAATGAGTCGCATTGACCAGGGTTTGAGACCAAGCCAGAATACGGGTATCGAGTATGATGCCTAACCCCCCGCGAGATGGATCTGTGAGATCGGGTGCATATCGATTTGTATTGTATCTGGTATAGGTGTCATCCCCGGCTCTGTAGTAAAATTCGACATCCGCATTAAACTGATCTCGCCCGAAATACCCATTCCATGATCCAGGCCAGCCATCTCCCCCATTGCCAATTTTATCAGGCCAAGTATTAGGCCATGTATTGCCTAAAGGCGACGTCGGCCCTCTGTCACTTCGTGCAATTTCATCAGAGTCATCCCTTGCATATCCAACGACAGGATTTAGTGACCAGTTGGTTCGCCCGTCACGACTACTTTTGTAGGAGGCAACACTCACAATGGGGAATGCATCCTCTTCCTCGGTGCTCTGATCTGGAACCTCTGTCCCAAACATGACACTCATGAAGTACATATACTCTCTGTTCGTGTTCTTAGGAAATTCAAAGAGTAATTCGTTCAAGTTGCCACTATTTCGCCTTCCGGCATGCCCGGTGTTATGGTAGCTCGCACGCAGGCGATTCCCATCCATAACGGAAACTTTCCGCTGATCAAAAGAAGAGCGTTCTTCACTTGGCTCATAGGTTTGAGCCCACACTTCGGTAGCAGCAACAGAAAGCCCGAAGAAGAGGATAAAACTGGATAAAAGATGGATTCGTTGCTTCATCATGATTAAAAGGCTAACTGTACTCCAAACTGAATTCTTCTTGGTTCAGCATAAAAGGTTGGATTGTTATAGTAATCCGGATGTGCATTCGGAATAATCCGGGCTGGCAGAGGCTGTGTTGGCAGACCTGAATCTGAATAAACCGAATTCACCAGTTTACGATCGAGGAGATTGTATACGTTCAGGAACAGCTCGAACCGATAATCTCCAAGCGAAAAGGTTTTATTGGCATTAATATCGATGGTGAATCGTGATGGCAGTCTTGCGGTGTTACGTAAATCTCGGGTCGTAGCCACTTCTCCAACCAAAACACCAGGAATGTCACGAGCAGGAGTATAGGGCGTCCCGGTACTGAAGCGCGAAAGAAGATTGACGCCCCAGCTATCCCCAGAATAGAAAAGGGAACCATTCAAAATGTGAGCCCTATCCCAGTCTAAGGGCTGAACAAGCTTGGTGAGCGCATTAGACTGATTTGTGGAATCAATTTTTCCACCCTGAGCAACGATGGCGAAAAACTCAGAGGCGGGATCGGAGTTACTTCCTTCCACGATACTGAATGTGTAATCCACACTAAAGTTAAATCGTTGGCTGACATATTGATTGAGGGCAAAAGTGAGCCCGGTAGATCTGGAAAAATCACGATTGATATAAATTCCGTAAGTGATGGACGAGGAGCCCGTGACCTGCGGACGACTTGATACATAATCACGCGTGTCTTTGTAATAAGCGGCTAGTTCAATCGCGGTCCCTTCAAATATTTCCTGTTTGAAACCCAATTCGTATTGAACCGATTTCTCAGGTTTCAAGTCGGGATTACCGAAAAGTGTCTGATTTGCGCCGCTTTGGGTTAACAGAATCCGGCTGTTGGTATACATTCTATCGTACGAAGGCACCTGAAAGAAGTATCCGTAGGAGAAATAAATCACTCCATTACGATTAATAGGATACGCCACCCCAATTCGCGGACTTAGCTGATATTTAATTGAGGCATCTTTCCACCAGTAGGCTTCCCGATCCACAACAGTCAGCGAGGGTTCATTCGGATCTTGCTGTCCGTTTTGATTCGTATCCCGATATTGATTCACGGCCTTGGTAGGCAAATAAATATCTGGATCTTCTGGATCAGCAGGAATGAGTGTATTTGGATCGAAATAATCGAAACGCAATCCCACATTCACAATTAGATTCTCATACTCGATTTTGTCTTGTAGATAAGCCGCAATGGTGTAGGGCTTTTCTTCATAGGATTGATAACCCGGTGTGTTGATTTCTGGATATCCTAATTCAACAAAGGGGATCAAGTCTTGAGGGGTACCTTCTGGCAGGGTAACACCTTCTTGAGATAGGGGAACGAGACTGATACTTCTAAACTTAATGAGGTCCTGCTGAGCGCTGATTCCAGCCTTCACATAGTGGTGTTCATTTAATTGACTGGAGAGCTCTGCCTTGGCAATCCAAGTCTCAGTTGATCTAAAAAATCGTCCGTTATTCGTTCCGTAGGTATTGAATTGACCCGCATTGGTGATTTGATTGCCATACAAAAGATTATCTGTTCCATAGAGCGGATTCGATAGATTCTCATAGTTAAAATATCTCGGATCCCATGGGTTCTCATAGAGATGATTCTTATACGAGTTATATCGATTGGCCAGATTTAGAGTAATAAACGTCGTGTTACTGGGCGTGATGGTTGTTTTGAAATTGAGCGCGTAATTATCCCGATAATTTGTCCCTTGGCCTGAGGGCACATACCGGTTCATAAAATCGTAGTTCAATCCCTCCTCGATCGCATAGGACCCAATCAGATTGAATTTCAATAGCTTATTAGGGCGAAATTCAAGATTTCCCTGGAAACTTTGAGACATGTAACGATTCATATCTACAAGGGAGCTGTCACGCAGCCCACTATCACGAATCTCAAGTAATTGTTGTCCATTTACGACCACCGTATCAATCGAATACCAATAATTAGATAGGTCTACTTTTTCGTTGTAAAGAGTGCGGTACGTCTCGAGATTTGTTCCAAGTGGAACGCGATCCACATATTTTCCGTGGGAAGAGTAAAGATTTCGACCTGTCAGCCATCCCCGATTTTCAAATTGACGTGCTGTGGCAAAAAAGGTGAGTTTATCCTTAATGATTGGGCCCGAAACCGATGCGGTAATGTTATGCATCCGCAATGGATCGACTGTAGAAAAAGAGGTTCCAATTCCATCATAAAGATGAGATTTATTCGTAGCGAGATATCCACCACCCCAACCTCTCACTGAGGCTTCAACATTATTATCTCCGGCCTTGGTTACCACATTCACCACTCCGGAAAGTGCCTGACCGTGCTCTGCATTAAACGATCCTGAAATCACCTGGAGCTCCTGAATCGACTCATTCTCTAGTCGTAACCCCTGGCTTCCATCGTAATTGTCGGTAACCCGGATTCCATCCACCACGTAGGAGACCTCCGAAGCTCTACCTCCCCGGATGTGAATCGCTCCATTATTCCCCACATTGACTCCGGCTTGCAGTTGTACAATATCTGATACCTCTTGCACAGGGAGTTTCTTGATTTCTTCACTACTCACGCGCGATTCTGAACTGGTGATATCTTTGATCACAGCCTGTCTTTCGGCTACAACTACGATCTCCTCGCCTTCAAAGGTCTCGGGTTGTAATTCAAAGTCCTGGGTTGTCGTTAAATCGGTTCGGACAATGATATTTTGCACCACAACCGTGGCATAGCCGATATAACGCGCTTCCAGTGTGTAGGAGCCTGGTGCAACGTTCAGAATCAAGTATTTTCCTTCAAAATCCGCGATCGATCCCGTTGTTGTTCCTTGAATTCCAACCGTGGCTCCAAAGAGAGGCTCACCCGTTTCAGAATCAACGATCTGGCCCGTAATCTTTCCAGATTGCGCAAATCCAGCAAGGGAAAAAGCAGAGAGAATACAGGTGAATATTAGGGTGTAGATCGACTTCATGTCTATAGTCTCTAAATCCTGATGGCAAGTGAGTTTAGCTTATCCAGATCCACAAAGGCATCGTTTTGCAACTTAACTTGCTCGATTGTGGCTGCTTTCAGTGTTTTTAATTTTTTCTCGGTAAGAATCTCATCCACCCACTCTTTGGCTTCATC
The DNA here is from genome assembly GCA_030830725.1 of Balneolales bacterium. GTDB lineage: Bacteria > Bacteroidota > Rhodothermia > Balneolales > Balneolaceae > JAURMN01. The sequence continues at coordinate 3,860 of JAURMN010000020.1, forward strand.
AAAGGTGAGTTGTCTCGACTCCTCACGCCCAATCACTTTGTACACATGGTATTCAGTGGATAGATACGGGATCACTTTTGAAATCTCGCCTATCTCGAGTGTTGCTAACATGGTCTTATTCACACCAAAATCATGTATAGATGTAAACCCAATCTCTCCATTGCGTAATCTCTCCTCACCATTCGTGGTGTATTCGCGGACGAGGTCATCATAATTCACGCCATTGAGCGCAAGAGATCTCACGCTCTCAGCTATCTCTTGATTATCCACAATGATTCGCTGCAGGTTGAGATATAAAGGAGTGGCGTACCGTTCAGGCGCTGCAAAAAATTCGTTGTAAAGCTCAGCAGGAGTATTCTGGATGGTCGCGCGAAGATGCTCCACAGCGAGGGATTCCAGCATGTGCAAATAGGTCTCTTGGATGGACTCTGCCACTTCGGATTGTTGATCGATCTTTAATCGCTTTGCTTCACGAACCATGTAAACTCTATAGGCAGCACCCAGTAAAAACGCTTTGAACGAGTCCTCGTTCGATATCGAGCTTTTCCGAATGGCTGTACTAATCGAGTATTCCTCGATGAAGTCGGAAATCGTAAATACAAAATCGTTGAATTTGAGAAGCATTTCTGTGTCGTGAGAGAGAGTACGTAAAAACTCCTCATCCTGGGCGAGAACAGCGGTTTGATTTCTGAAAAAATCATTCCATAGTGACTGGGTAACGCTCTCATTCCATTCACAAGACTCCATAAATTGGTTCAGATGCTCTCTGGTTCTGAGTTCGTTTTTCTTTTTTTGTACATAATTGAATAGCCGATCCCGGTGTTGGTTGAACTCCTGTTCAGTGAGAATTGGTTTTTGAACCCGATCTGTGACTTTAATGATACTATACCCTTGAGCGGTTTGTACAGGTTCTGAAATACGATTCATCGATAATGAAAATGCAGCTTCTTCAAAACTCACATCCATATCGTCTGTCGTAAACCAACCTAAATCGCCCCCATTTTTAGCTAATTCAGAATTTTTGAACGCTTTTTTTGCAAGTTGCTCGAAACTCTCGCCCGCATCGAGTCGATTTTTTAGGGTTTGGATCTCACTTCGGGTTGCGGCATACAGATGAGAGGCTCTGACTCTTGTGTTGAAACGTTGAAAGTACTCTCTCAAATCCTGTTCTGAAACGCGAACATCCTTGACGATGACTTGTGCATTATACTCTTCAGTCAAAACTCGACGGACTATGGCTTTCTCTCTTTTTTTTGCTTCCTCGGAATCGGAAATCCCGTCTTGGATTGCGTAAGTAGCTAGAACGTAGGTATGAAACTCATTTTCTAGGATTGCTTTTCGAGTCTGTTTGTCTGGAGCAAGAACTTGACCTGTGCGGTAGAAATACTCTTTGAATGATGTTTCGAAATGCGAAACACTTATGGACAGATCGTTGATTTTAGCCAGTGTCTCATCTTGAATAGTAAGATCTGTTCTGTTTTGCTTCGTGCACCCCAAAAGCAACGTAAGTGACAGAATTGGGATCACTCTCAAAAAAGCGCTTCCTTTAAAAGTTATATAGTTAACTGTACGATACATCAGAAGATTACTCTGCAAATTCTGCCAGATTGTACGTAGTGTGATGTCTGTGAGAGAAGGCTTACTCCGTGTAAATGTAAGCGCTTACATTGTCCAAGATTAACCAAGAATTATCTAAATATCAACACATCTCTAGATCCTCCTATTTTCGGATTCTAATTTCGATGCAGTGAATGGAAGAGCATAATAATAATCACTACTTTAATTCTCTAAATAGGATTCTCATTCATTCTCATTTTGTATTTCACATTGATTCTAAAGTTTGTCACATTCACAACCGTTTTTCCATTTGATCCATCCATTTAAATGACACCCTCCACTTCTACCTCTCAGGATGTTCAAACCGTAACTCTTCGGTCTTGGATCACCTTTATTGTATTAGCTATAGTGTGGGGAAGCTCTTTCATCTTGATGAAACGAGGATTATTGGCTTACAGCCCGACACAGGTTGGAATGCTTAGAATTACATTTGCGGCGGCTTTTATTCTTGGCATTTCCTTTAAAAAAATTAAGGCCTTAAAAAAAGAAAATGTATGGCCCCTTCTCGTGGTTGGTATTGTTAGTATTGTCTTTCCATATCTACTATTCCCGCTCTCCGTAAGTAAACTCGACAGCGGGGTGGTTGGAATCTTGAACTCACTGGTTCCTTTATTTACACTCGTTATCGGAGTAATCTGGTTTCAAACGAAGGTTAGTCGCATCGCCGTTGTGGGAATTCTATTAGGTTTTATCGGGGCGGTTTGGTTGTTATTACCAGGGTTGGAAATCGATTCAACAAAGTTGATCTATGGGTCATTTCCAATTGTAGCCGGAGTGGGATATGCAATCGGGGTCAATACTGTGAACCGATATTTGAAAAATTTGGAGCCGATGGAAGTGACTGTGATCAGTCTCGCGTTTGCTGTTATTCCGGCACTGGTTATGCTGGGGGTGACTGACGTTGTCGGGGCATATCACGCTTCTGAATATGGCTTAAGTTCACTTGGTTACATTGCCATCATGGGGATTGCAGGAACAGCTCTGGCAAACTATTTTTTTAATAATCTAATCAAAACAACGGGTTCATTGTTTTCGTCAAGTGTGACGTACGCAATTCCGGTAGTAGCCTTAATGTGGGGATTTTGGGACGGCGAACCGGTAGGAATAAATGAGATCCTGGGAATGATCCTCATTTTGTTGGGCGTTTGGTTGGTGAATTCCCAGAATCGGAGTTCAAAACGTGCAGCGGCGGCCATTATGGATGTGGAAATGGCTCCGAGTGTGGGTGAAACTCCGATTGAGAAGGTGGTTTCGAAAAAAGAAAACGGATTGAAATGATTCGCTTATTAGTCAATATCGATCATGTCGCAACGCTTCGGAATGCACGCGGCGAGGGATATCCCGTTCCTACGGAGGCGGCACGGGTATGTGAGGGGGCCGGGGCAGATGGAATCGTATTTCACCTGCGGGGAGATCGTCGACATATTCGCGATGAAGATTTACCTGAATTAAAAAGCGTTGTGAAGGGGCGTCTCGATTTTGAAATGGCCGCAACCGACGAAATGATCGGCCTTTGCTGTGAATTGAAGCCCGATTTAGCCACACTTGTACCAGAGGGTCGCGAAGAGTTAACCACAGAGGGCGGATTGAATATGAGACCCCTAGTAAAAGACTATCATTCCAGAATTGTACCGGCTTTAAAGGTTGCAGGAATCGAAGTATCCCTCTTTCTGGATCCGGTTGAAGAAGATATTCGCCTTAGCGCAGAGGTTGGGGCTGATGCGGTAGAACTACACACGGGTCGATATGCGAATCTGTTTCGAGTTGGAGATCGAGATGGGGCCTCAACAGAATTAAACCGACTGGCTGATGCGGCTGACTTAGCTCACTCTCTGGGATTAAAGGTTCATGCAGGTCATGGATTAAATACAGAAAATCTTGGAGAATTTTTAGATCGAGTTCCTTACTTACAGGAAGTGAGCATTGGACATGCGCTGATCAGTGATGCGCTTTTTTACGGGTTGGAAGAGACGGTACGTCGATACTTGGCGGTGCTCCGAGGCTAAACAATGATTGGCGGTGCTCCAGAACGAAGTAACTTTCGACCTTACTCTAGATTTAATACCCCAGCCTCTTCACCCAACTCTCTTGATCTCTCCACTTCTCCCGGACTTTGACACGTAAATCGAGATAAGCCTGCTTGCCGGTAAATTCTTCGATGGATTCTCTGGCTTTACTGCCAATGGATTTGATGGTCACCCCTCCTTTTCCGATCAAAATCCCTTTCTGACTCTCCCGATTCACGATAATTTCTGCATAAATCCTATCAAGAATAGGGGTTTCTTCATACTGGCTGATTTCCACCGTGCATGAGTAAGGAATTTCTTCGTGCGTCTGCATGAAGATTTGTTCACGAATGAGTTCGGATGCAAAAAATCGCATGGGATGTTCGCTCAATTCGTCTTTTGGAAAATACGCAGGACCCTCGGGAATTAAGGTTCGAAGGAGCTCCAGAAGATCGGATAGGTGTTCGCCAGTCAGGGCGGAGAGAAAGATCGTTTTAGTGATTTTGAGACGCTCCTGAAGATTTTTTACCGCGATTTGAATTGTAGGATCATCGGGATTGAACTGATCCAGTTTATTGACTATCAAGAGAATTGGCTTATGAAAGGAGCGTAATAGATCTACAACTTGGTCTGAGGGGTATGGATCTTGCGGGTCGAACACAAAAAGGACCAGATCTGAATCAGCCTTAGCGCGACGAACGGTTTGCATCATGGCTTCTTGAAGAGAGTAAGTGGGGGTAATGATCCCAGGGGTATCCAAAAAAATAATCTGCATCTCTTCATCTGAATAGATCCCGGCAATTTGATGCCGAGTGGTCTGTGCTTTTGGTGTTGTAATTGCGAGACGCGTGCCGAGTAATTGATTCAAAAGCGTCGACTTGCCAGCGTTGGGCTTTCCCAGAATGGCAACGTAACCAGAGTGATGAGGCATAGAAGTAGATCTCGATTTGTAGCGATAACACACGCTCAACTGTGATTTTTCAAAAACATAACAAAAAAACCAGTAGCATTTTTATTTGCAAAAGGGTAGATTGTGGAGTAAAGTGGGAGAAAGTGGTATAAATTAGCAATCTAAATCTCCGGGATCTTGGCAAGTTTTAAAGGGACATATGAGCATAGTTTAGACGAAAAAGGCCGCGTCGCCTTCCCGTCCAAATTGCGCAAATCTCTCAATTCAGAGGCATTAGAGCGGTTTACCTTGCTACGGGGACTGGAACCTTGCTTATATCTCTACCCACAGGATGAGTGGGAGATAGTGGAAGAAAAATTGGGGGGAATTAACTCCTTTACTCGTGAAGGGCGAACTGTAAAGCGGAACTTTCTACGATTTGCAGAAGATATTACACTGGATAAGCAAAATCGCCTCGCCCTCCCCTCTCCGCATATGGAATGGGCTTCTATTACCCAAAAAGTTGTGTTTATTGGGAGTGGAGAGCGTATTGAAATTTGGTCACCTGAAAAACTTGAAGAGTTTGATAACTCGTTGAGTTTTGATGATTACCAGTCCTTGTTCGAACGCGTAATGGGAGATGACCATGGGCTGGATCGCGAGTGAACTTATGGCCAAAAGAGTCTATCGTGAACATATTCCAGTCCTGTTAAGGGAGTCTGTTGAGTTTTTGATTCAGAATCGGGAAGGGACTCTGGAGCAGGATGGACTCTACGTGGATGCAACACTGGGTGGTGGTGGACACTCTCTTCATATTCTTTCTCAATTAGACAGCGACGGAAAACTCTACTCTGTAGATCAAGACTGGGAAGCGATTGAAGCCGCGAGAGAACGAATCGGTGTAGACCCGAGATTTGTGCCCCTGAATGGAAATTTTGGGTATCTCGATTCACTTATGCCGTTGGAAACCCATGGAAAAGTAAACGGAATTCTTTTTGACCTGGGAGTTTCGACGCATCAAATTCGGGAGGCAGAACGCGGATTTTCGTTTCAGGATGAAGGACCGCTGGATATGAGAATGTCGGAAGAGTCCGGCTATTCGGCCTATGATGTAGTGAATACTTCGGAGTTCGCGGATCTGATGAGAATTTTGTTTGAGTATGGCGAGGAGCGATATAGCAGGGCGATTGCCAAGGCCATTGTAGAAGCAAGACCCGTAGAATCAACCGGGGAATTGCGGAGGATTGTCGAGTCTGTGGTAAAGGGTCCGAAAACGATTAAGTCCGTCGCACGGGTGTTTCAGGCCATTCGGATCGAGGTAAATCAGGAGCTGGAACGCTTAAAAACAGCATTGGATGCGTGTATTCCCCTACTTGCACCCGGTGGACGCATCGTAGCCATTTCCTATCACTCCCTTGAAGATCGCACGGTCAAGACATTTTTTAAATGCGGAAATCATGAGGGGCGAATCGAAAAAGATTTTTACGGAAATAAGAATTGTCTTATTGAACCGCTTTTGAATCAGATTATTGTTCCCGCGGATGAGGAGATGAAACTTAATCCGGCATCCCGAAGTGCAAAAATGCGGGTTGCTATTCGAACGGAGAAGGAGATCTAACCATGGTAATTAAGTCCCCTGCCGCCTCCGCAATGCGAGCCAAAGAGTCCACAGAGTCTCCTTCGAGTACTTCCACGGTGAAGAATTCGCGTATTGTGCGATTAGGTGGGTTTGGGAATAGTGCAAAGAACGGATCCACAACTTTGAGAAATACCCGGGGTCTGGAAACGAAGGAGTTGGAGCGACCCCCTCGATCTGCCGGTGTTCGAATGGTGTATAAACCAGCGGTAAGACACTCTGAGGGGATTGCTCGATCTGTAGCTGCTTCTGTTAAACCTGTATCTGCTCCAGCCAGACCTTTAGCTCTTTCGTCAAACTCTGTATCAAGCCCAATAAGATCCGGAGTTCCATCGGGAAAACCGGTAAAATCGACGGCTAAAACGACGTTCAAACCGACAAGCTCATCAGCTAAGCCTGCCGTTTCCATTCCTTTGGAAAGAGCTTACAGAGAGGAAAAAGCAGAAAAGTCGTTTTTCCAAAAGCGGGCTGAAGCCTTCCCAACAACTCGGATCGGAGCAAAACTCTCCGCTATTCAGGCGGAATTTATTCCTCAGGTTTCCTTCTGGAAAGTATTGGTTCTGAGTGTGGCCGCCGGTCTGTTTGGAATTACTTATATCCATCATGGATTCCAGATGCAGGAACAGCTCAATCGTGTCGAGGCCCTTGAATTACAGATGGAACGCACGCAAAGAGTTTTTACTGAGAAGCAAATCCGCTATGACCGATTGACCGGTCCTAAGGAAATCTATCAAAAGGCACAGGAGGCTGGCTTTGTCAGCTCCGGACCTGCAAATCAAAGTATACCCGTTAGAATAGACACTCCATGAATCACCGGAACTCGATTGTGAACCGTATGGTGCTGATCCTGGGGCTCCTGCTTCTGGTCCCGGCTGCCATCACGGTGCAAATGTTTCGGATACACGTATTTCATGGAAGTGAATTCAGGCAACTTTGGGCTGAACAGGCGTTGGAGGAGATTCCAATACCGGCACAACGAGGCTTGATTTACGACCGCAAAGGCAGAGTTCTGGTGACGAATCGGGTGGAATCAAGAATTATCCTGGATCCTAAAGCGCCGGGGATGACATCCGCACTGGTTGATTCAGCATTACGAGTACTCAGTAAAGAGACGGGTCGAAGCGTAGCGGAGTACCGAAACACCATTCGAAGTAATACAAATTCCCCTCGCTATATCGTGCTTGAACGCAGAGCTCCCATGTCTGCTGTTGAGGCGCTGCGTCCGATGAGATTGAATGGTCTGATTATCGAAGAATCCTTTAAGCGGGCGTATAATTACGGCACATTAGCCTCTCATGTGTTAGGTTTTATGAGCCATGAAGGTAGTGGATTAACGGGTCTTGAAGCCAGTTATAATGCTCAACTTCAAGGAAAAGACGGGGCTCAACAAGTAAGAAGAGATCGTTCCGGTAAAATCTATGCGTATGTGGGCGCCCCCTCCCGCAAACCGGTGCATGGCTTAGATATTCATACAACATTAGATGCCACAATCCAGGCCATTGTAGAAGAGGAACTCGCAAATGGAATTGAGCAGCATAAAGCAAAGCGCGGGACGACCATTATCATGAATCCCGTGAGTGGCGAGGTTATCGCGATGGCAAATATGCCGACCTATGACCCGAATGATCCTGCAGCGTATGAAACCAGCACCCGTCGAAATATTGCAATTGCCGATATGATCGAACCGGGTTCTACGTTTAAACTAGTAACAGCGATTGCTGCGGTTGAAAAGGGGTTAGTAGATCTCGATGAAGTATTTGTCACTCCCGAAAATGGTATTGTGATGATTAAGGGGCAGCCCATGAGGGATCATGAACCCTTGGGAACACTGAACTTTAGTCAGGTATTTTCACGCTCATCCAATGTGGCTACCTCCGAAATTGCAATGCGAGTGCCACCACAAGTGTTTTATCAATATGCCCGAAATTTGGGTTTTGGGAGTCCTACAAACATCGATTTACCTAATGAAGTGGGTGGGCGTTTACAAAAACCGTTTGAATGGAGCGCGGTAACCCTTCCTTGGATGTCCATCGGATACGAAGTATTGGCAACCCCTTTGCAGGTAACTCAGGCGTATGCCGCATTTGCCAATAAGGGACAGATGATGAAACCGTATGTAGTACATCACATTACCGATGACGAAGGGGATATTCGGTACAAATCAGAACCAGCCCGGGTACGTCAGATTGCCGAAGAAAAAACCTTAAAAAAACTGTATCCGGTGTTCGAACAAGTACTTGAAGATTCCGGAACAGCCCGAATGGCGACGATCGAAGGTTTGCGTATTGCAGGAAAGACAGGCACCGCTCAGAAGTTTATTGACGGTCGGTATAGAGCCTCCTATTACGCCTCTTTTGCCGGGTTCTTTCCGGTTGAAGATCCAAAATATGTGATTCTGGTCATTTATGACGAGCCCAGAACCGTGATGTATGGGGGATGGACAGCCGGATTAACGTTCCGGAATATCACCAAAAGACTGGCCGGATATGATCCTGAATTAACGATAGAGCGGAATG
>JAURMN010000115.1 GCA_030830725.1 Balneolales bacterium
ATGATGTTCAAGAACTTCGCGAGAAAGAACAAGAAACCCTCGGATCCTTTGGCCTCGTCGATGGCGACCGTGGCATCTATCACATCCCAATCGACAGTGCAATCAGCCTCATCGCCGAATAGTAAGATTTTGGCCGACGGTCTTTTCCGGTTCCAAGCCCAAGTCCCGTTTCTCAGCATTACATTCATCTGGCTCTTTTTTTTAATTGTAATATTCGCGCCCCTCTCCTTCGCTCAGATTGCCACTACTTCCCCGCAGAGCCTCTCCGGTGTCGGCCTCGATGAAAAACTCGGTGAAGTGCTCCCACTCGACCTCCCATTCCTCTCACACGACGGCCAGCCGATTATGTTGGGTGACATTGCAAAAGAGGGAAAACCCATTCTGTTGAATCCCCTTTATTATGAGTGCCCGGTACTCTGCAATCTGGTGATTGACGGTGTGGCCAACAGCATGGAAAAACTCGATTGGATTCCCGGAGATGAGTTTATCATTGTCTCATTTACGGTAGACACGACAGAGGGACCGAAAGAAGCCTCCAAAACCCGCGATCGGATCTTGAAACAGCTTTCTAAAGCACTTAATACCACCCCAGAGCGCATGGAATTGATCGAAAAGGGATGGTATTTTTTGAGCGACGGGCCTAAGGGAATTGAAATCAGCGATACAAGCGATGCCACACTTGGCTCTGCCACACTCCTTGCAGATGCCATCGGGTTCCGATACAAACCCGAGCCCATCACCGGCGAAATCATCCACCCGGCCGCCGTTGCGTTTATTTCGAGTAGCGAGAATACCCTCACTATCACCCGCTACCTCTATGGCTTTTCCTTCGATCCGTTCGACCTCAAAAACGCCCTCTTTGAAGCAGCAGACGGAAAGATCGGACGCACCATCGAACAAGCATTACTTTATTGCTACACCTACGACCCAAATTCACGCTCCTACGTCCCATTGGCATGGAACATAATGAAGCTTGGAGGGTTGGCAACAGCTGGATTTTTGGGTATATTCTTGACTGTCTTATGGCTGCGCGGAAGACGGGCAGCCTGAGTCGCCTCCAACGGCACTCGATAGAGCGCCCGAAGGGTCAAAACGAGATGTACCTACTGACTATCTTTTCATACAAAATCGCGGACTAAGCACCAGAATGAACCGATTTCAGGATTTCTACCTCCCGCCGGCTAAAAGCACCGTTGCCGCCGACACTGACGCCCTCTTTAATTTTGTTCACATCACCAGCCTCATTTTCCTGATTGGAATCGTGGCAGCGATCTTCTACTTCGTCTACAAGTACAAGCGCAGAAGTGAGCACGATGTCACACCCGTAATCACACACAACAACGCTCTCGAAATCACTTGGTCGGTGATTCCCTTCATCCTCGTGATGATTGTGTTTGGATGGGGATTTCGCGGATATCTAAACCTACGCACGGCCCCAACAGATGCCTACGAAGTGCGCGCGATCGGGAAAAAATGGCTCTGGGAATTCCGGTACGCCAATGGGTTTGTAAGTGTTGGTGAACTTCATGTGCCGGAAGATCGTCCGATCAAGCTCATAATGAACTCTACAGACGTAATTCACTCCTTCTATGTGCCCGATTACCGTATCAAACGGGATGTATTGCCGGGACGCTACAGTTCTGTGTGGTTTGAGGCCACAGAACCCGGAGAATCTACCGTTTTTTGTACCGAATATTGCGGAACTGCACACTCCAATATGATGGCGAAGGTAGTGGTGCATACCAAAGAAGATTTTGAAACCTGGATGGCCACTGCGGCTCTGGCAGACGCCGGACTTCCTCCGGTTGAGTTGGGGCAACAACTCGTACAGCGTAATGCATGCCAAACCTGTCACTCTATCGACGGGTCAGCGCTCCAGGGACCTACCTTTAAAGGAATTTTTGGCCGTCAACAGAAGATGGAAGATGGAACCGTCGTTACGGTAGATGAGAATTATATCCGTCAATCCATTCTTCAGCCACAATCCCAAATTGTAGAAGGATATTTGCCAGTAATGCCCCCTTATCAGGGTACACTGAATGATGATCAGATTAGTGCGATCATCGAATATCTAAAAACGATTGATTAACGTATCAACACTTATCCCATGGCAACAACTTCCTCCTTCACCACAGGCAAGATTTCAGCGGAGACCATCGGCGGTAATGGCGTAAGTCTCGGCGAGAAAGAGGTCAAAAAACTCAAAATTAAACGTTTTGAGCCTGTAGAAGAACCCCAAATCCACTATCTGAACGCCGAAAAAGGCCTCTGGAGCTGGCTATCCACGGTAGACCACAAGCGGATTGGGTTAATGTACCTGGCCGCCATCGCGGTGTTCTTCCTTATCGGTGGAACATTGGCTGTACTCCTCAGAACCGAGCTTCTGACTCCGGCCAAAACCTTCATGGACGCCGATACCTACAATCAGATCTTCACCCTGCACGGGGCCATCATGATCTTTTTCTTCTTGGTGCCTTCGGTCCCTGCGGTTTTAGGTAACTTTATCCTGCCCATTCAGTTAGGGGCTAAAGATGTGGCCTTCCCTCGACTTAACCTGGCCTCGTTCTACATCTATTTGATTGGTGCGATTTTCGCCTTCGTGAGTATCACCACTGGCGGAATTGACACCGGATGGACTTTCTACACTCCTTATAGCTCCTCCACTGGCGGAAATGTGATGATGATGACTCTTGGGGTTTTCATCCTCGGGTTCTCCTCCATCCTAACCGGGGTGAACTTTATTGTCACCATTCATAAGCTTCGTGCTCCGGGTCTCACTTGGAACAAGCTTCCACTCAATCTCTGGGGACTCTACGCCACCTCCATCATCCAGATTCTGGCAACACCCGTTCTGGCCATCACACTGCTGCTTCTCACCATGGAGCGCGCACTCGGAATCGGAATCTTTGACCCGGCATTGGGCGGTGACCCTGTTCTCTTCCAGCACTTTTTCTGGTTCTATTCCCACCCGGCTGTGTACATCATGATCGTGCCTGGCTTCGGAATCATTAGCGAAGTGATTTCCACATTCTCACGCAAAACGATTTTCGGGTACTGGGCGATTGCCCTCTCCTCTCTGGCCATCGCCTTCATCGGCTTCCTGGTATGGGGTCACCACATGTTCACGGCAGGGCAATCTTCCCTTGCTACGATGGTCTTCTCTTTCCTTACCTTCCTGGTCGGGATTCCAACCGGGATTAAGATCTTCAACTGGCTGGCCACGATGTACAAAGGCTCGATCCAGCTCTCCACACCGATGCTATACGCATTAATTTTCCTTTTCCAATTCACCATCGGTGGATTTACCGGGGTAATGCTTGGAGCTTTGTCTGTGGATATTCACTTACATGACACCTACTACGTGGTGGCTCACTTCCACTATGTGATGATGGGCGGTATGGTAATGGCCTTCTTGGCTGGTCTACACTACTGGTGGCCTAAAATGTTCGGAACCATGTACTCTGAGTTCTGGGCTAAAGTTTCGGCCACACTTGTATTTGTGGGCTTTAACGTCACTTTCTTCCCACAGTTTATTATGGGAGCTCAAGGAATGCCACGTCGCTATTACAATTATATTGATCAATTCCAGCCATTCCACGTGACCTCAACCATAGGGTCCTACATCATGGCGGTAGGATTCACGATTATGGCGATTTATTTACTCCATGCGCTCATCAAAGGCCGTAAAGCTTCAGCTAACCCATGGGGAAGCCGCGCATTGGAATGGCAAATTCCTTCGCCAGCACCGGCACACAATTTTGATCATACACCTGTTGTGCTCAATGGTCCCTATGACTACCACAGACCGATGAGCGAATTCCAGATGGGTGTGGCAGACAAGAAACACTAATGTGTTACCACTGTATTTTAGGTTAAAGCCAAACAGATGAATGTTCTAGAATTTGGAGCCGCTTTACTGGGAAATACATTTGGAGATCATCGTTTTGTCCGGTTAACTCCTTTTCAAAAACCTTGGATTCTTTTTTACGATAAGCTAGATCGCAAAATTTTCAAGATAGATTCTAGATCAAGAATTGATTCTATAACTGCGAATCAAATCTTTACACAAGAGGATTATTCCGTTCGTAGAATCAAACGTAACCCGGATATTCAAAGTCGATATCAATCAATCCTTGCAAGTGGTAAAACACCTCTGATCATTGACTGTGGCTGCAATATTGGACTTTCCAGCTACTATTTTTCTAAGATCTATCCAAAAAGTTATGTGGTAGGAATTGAACCTTCTGCTGATAACGTTGAAATGGCAAACCAAATCTGTAGTCCATTAGGAAATGTATCCATAAAACAAGCAGCTATTGGGTCTAAAGAAGGGTATGTGGAAATCAAAAATCAAAATGCAGATGCCAATAAATTTGAAGTGATTCAACGTGCAAAAGCATCTATCCCATTACTAACCATTCCTATGATTCAACAAGAAGTACCAAATCATGAGTTATTCATCGTAAAAGTAGACATTGAAGGGTTTGAAAAAAATCTATTTTCTAGCAATACTGAATGGATAGATGAATGTTTCACCTTGTTTGTGGAACCACACGATTGGATGTTCCCAAAAGAACAAACCATTCGTAATTTTTTATCCGTAGTTTCAGGATATAATCGGGATTTTCTCATTTTTGAGGATAATATCATTTCCATAAAAAATTAACTTGTAACGCTTACAATTCATCATGTCATCATCTGATATTGCAATAGATTCAGGAGCGCACAACTCACACGTGCAGCACCATTTTGTGAATTCCGAACAACAGTTCGAGTCGTCCAAAATGGGAATGTGGGTGTTTCTTGTTACTGAAATCCTCTTTTTCGGTGGCTTATTTCTCGCTTACATTGTCTACAGAGCCTGGAATCCAGAGCTCTATACGGCAGCCAGTGAGGAGCTCAATACCATTTGGGGTGCGGTAAACACCTTGGTGCTCATCGGATCCTCTCTCACTGTTGCCATGGCGATTCGCTCCGCACAGATGAATCAGCAAAAAGGTATCGTGATCAATTTGGCCATAACGATTGCGTTGGCATGCGTATTTATGGTGATTAAATACTTTGAATACGCCCACAAATTCCATTTAGGTATTTTTCCGGGTGAATATTACACCTACACGGGTATTGATCATCCTAAAGCCAATATCTTTTTTAGTATTTATTACATGATGACCGGGTTACACGGGATTCACGTGCTTATCGGGATAGGGTTAATGATCTGGCTGATCGTGAAAGCCCGTAAAGGCGCCTTCAGTTCTGAGTATTACACTCCAGTTGAGATCACCGGTCTCTACTGGCACTTGGTGGACGTGATCTGGATTTTCCTGTTCCCACTTCTTTATTTGATTGATTGAGTGCGGGATTGGTGGAAACGATTCCATCCTCCTGTAATTAATTTATAACGACGAAATTAAGACCCATCAAAATGAGCACTGCACCACATTCTTCTGAAGCCACTCACAGCGAACACCATCATCATGTTTCTTCTGCCACGTTTATTTGGTTGATCGGAACCGCTCTGTTTGTGCTCACCGCTATCACTGTTGGTGTGCACTTCATTCACATTCCAGCCCCTTGGAATATTATCGTGGCGATCGGAGTGGCGGTTGTGAAGGCTTTCTTGGTAGTTGCCTTCTTTATGAATCTTTACTGGGACTCCAAATTCAACTCCCTCCTTCTAGTCATGTCTATCGTATTCCTGGTCTTGCTGTTTGGCATAACGCTGTTAGATACACTATTCCGAGCGGATCCGATTCCAGCGTTTTAAGCGAATGCAACTCGGCCCCTTTCATCTCACGCCTATTGACGCCGGTTCTTTCCGACTCGATGGTGGCGCGATGTTTGGTGTGGTACCTAAGACGTTGTGGTCGAAGACGATCGAGTCCGACGAGAAGAATCGGATTCCGATGGTAATGCGTTGCTTACTGGTACGTTCTGAGCAATCTGGTCGCATTTATCTCATTGATAATGGCTGTGGAACTAAATTCAACACCAAGATGTCGGAGATTTA
>JAURMN010000116.1 GCA_030830725.1 Balneolales bacterium
CAGAATCTGGAGAATGCGGGCCAATTCCCTCGCTCTTGATATGGGATTTCAATATAAAACACCCTTCAAAGGGTTGAATCTTGGATTCAGCATTTCAAACTTTGGTGGAGAGATGAGGCTTGAAGGGGATAACACCTTTGTTCGAGTCGATTTGGATCCTCAAGGTGCAGGAAATAATGATGGGATTCCTGCGAATTTGGCACTCAAATCATGGGATTTACCACTGATTTTTAGATTGGGGGTCAATTATGAATTGGTCAAAACATTAGATCACAAATGGGTGGTCGCCACGGATGCCGTTTATCCCAATAACAATACCAATTATCTGAATATTGGATCTGAATACAGCTATCGAAACTTAGTTCATTTTAGAGCCGGGTACAGCCACCTATTTCTGAATGATGATTATGGGCTAGGTCACCTTCGTATGGGAATCGGAATCTCTGTTCAGGATAAAATTACAATGAATTATGCCTACAGTGACAGGGCAGAACTGGGGGCGGTCAGCACAATCGGGGTAAATCTCCATTTTTAATTCGGTCCGTTTTACACGGACGGTTTAATTGACCTGTTACTATCAAGCATACCAAGAATCTTATCACGCTTATCATGGACATCACCAGAAAAGATATGCATCTCTATGAACTGGTTGCGGATGATCTAAAGAAAAAGATGCAGGCAAACTATTTTGGGAAGGATTATCGCATTCCAAACTATCTGGAGCTCACGGATATTTACGACGTAAGTATGTCCACGATTCGTCGGGCAATGAAAATCTTGAACGATGAAGAGGTTTTAATAAGTCGAGTAGGGAAAGGAACCTATGCCACCAAAAAGTTTATGAATGGTGGAGAAGTAAGGCCTTCTGTACAGACTGGAAAAATAGGATTGATGATTCGAGATATCGAAGGCCCCTACTTTTCTGCAATCTACAGAGCCCTTGCTGATAAGGCGGATGAATCGAAACGAAAATTAATGCTCACAGTTTCTCGAGATATCCACCAACAAGAAGACTCTCTCCTGCGAATGTTGATCGCACACCAGTCAGACGGATTGCTTTTGACGACTCGTCGGAAGTCGATCTTTGGAATTCGGATTTACGAAGTGCTCGAAGAAAAGCAAATCCCTTCGGTACTTCTTCATGATGTATATGATAGTAAATTTCCAATCGTGGACGTCGATAATTATCGGGGAGGTCAATTAGCCGCCGAGCATCTTCTCAAAAGAGTAAAACGAAACTTTTGCGTGATTGTGGGTGAAAATGGATTCCGCCCGGATGACATGAGATTGGATGGATTCCTTTCAACACTTCAAGAAGCAGGTGTAGACCCGAATGAACGATGCTTCATTTATCGATACTCGTTTGGAACGGAGAATACTGCATTTGATGAAGGGTATAAACTTGGAAAATCACTGGCGCTAAAAAATCTGGAGATCGATGGAATCTTCCTTTTTAATGACCTGATTGCGATGGGCTTTCAAAAGGCAATTCTTGAAAGAGGTTTCAGTATTCCAGACGATATCGCGATTATTGGATTCGATAATATTGAGCGTTGTTCTGAAGCCAGAGTCTCTTTAACCACGATTGAAGTTCCAAGATATGAGATTGGGAATAAGGCCTTTCATGTCTTGAAAGAGATCATTGAGGGGCGTGAATCCATGGAGCCATCCCGCACCCTGCTTGAGCCAAGGTTAATTAAACGCGAATCGGCATGAGTTTACGATGGAAAACCTTACTACCACTTTTTGTGACCGGCTTCTCTTTCGGAAGTTGTACACTCTCATCTACACCAGATGCTGTGACGTCTGAACCCATTCGAGGGGTTTGGGTCACAAACATCGATAGTGAAATCCTGTTTTCGGATGATTCGATTGCCGATGGGTTAAAAAAACTAGCGGATCGTGGCTTTAATACGATTTATCCTGTCGTATGGAATGATGGATATACACTGCATCCCAGTCAGGTTATGGCAGATCGATTTGGTGAGGAATTCAGACAGGATACGCTATTCCAAAAGCAGGGAAGAGATCCACTTCAGACTGTGATTGAGGAAGCTAGAAAGCATGGATTGCGCGTGATACCTTGGTTTGAATTTGGATTTTCCAGCTCCTATAGACAAAATGAGGGACATATATTGAGTTCTTATCCCGAGTGGGCAGCGAAGGATCAGAGCGGATCGATTCTAAAGAAAAACGGCTTTGAGTGGATGAATGCGATCCACCCAGAAGTGCAGGCATTTGTCACGGATCTGGTTCTCGAGGTTGCACGGAAGTATGACATAGATGGAATTCAGGGGGATGATCGACTTCCTGCTATGCCGTCAGAGGGAGGATATAGTGAATTTACTCGTGATTTATATCTGAAAGAGACGGGACAGGAGGTTCCTGAAGATCCAAGAGATGCCGAGTTTTTACAGTGGAAGTCGGACAAATTATCGGACTATGCTGTTGACCTCTATAATTCCGTCAAGGAGCTCGATCCTGAACTAATAGTCTCATTTGCTCCAAGTGTTTATCCTTGGTCTAAGGAAGAGTATTTACAAGATTGGCCTGAATGGCTGAGACGAGGAGTGGTGGACGAGTTAATCCCTCAAGCCTATCGATGGACTGTGGATGCATATAAAACTACTGCAAAAGAAATGGTGGACTCATTTACTACGAACCAAAATGGAGATGTAGCTTTTGCTTCAGGAGTAATTATCAAAGCGGGTCCTCGATACAACGATTATACTTATGTGAAGGAGATCATCTCAACCAATCGTTCTCTTGGAATTGATGCAGAAGTCTACTTCTTTTATGAAGGTCTTTTTGAGCAAAACGGAAACTTGGCAGACTCTCTTTTTCAGTACCACTATCGTTAAACCGAGTAGGGGTTAGAAGAAAAAATCTTCAGCTGAACAAACCCATTGACTGTAAATATTAATCGATATTTTTACTTGTGCAGAAACAATTTCACTTTTCAAGATACTTTTTAGTAGCTGCGTTGCTCATCATGTTTCCATTGGTTGGGCATGCTCAAGATACGGCTACACCTCCTCAAGAGCTTCGTGGAGTTTGGATTACCAATGTGGACAGCGATGTCCTCTTTACCAAGCAAAAGATCGAGGAAGCCATGGATTATCTTGCAGATCGTGGCTTTAATGTGGTTTTTCCTGTCGTCTGGAATAAAGGATACACACTCCATCCCAGCGCGGTTGCCAAAGAAGCAATTGGTGTCGAACAAGATCCTTTTTTTCAGGGAGCGGGAAGAGATCCACTTCAAGAAATCATCGTAGAAGCTCATCGCCGCGGAATGGAGGTGATTCCCTGGTTTGAATATGGATTTGCATCCATCTATGGAGATCAAACGGGAGGACATATCCTTCGAAAAAACCCTCATTGGGCTGCTCGAAATGCAAACGGCGGGATTGCACAGAGTAACAATTTTTACTGGATGAATGGATTTCATCATGAAGTTCAAGAATTCATGATGGATATGATCAAAGAAGTGATCGAAAAGTATGATGTGGATGGAATTCAGGGGGATGACCGACTTCCAGCCATGCCCGTTCAAGCCGGATTCAGTGACTATACACGTGCTCTTTATGCAAGTGAGCATAATGGGGCCGATGTTCCAGATCAACGAAACAGTGGCTTTATCCAATGGAGAGCCGATAAACTCACTAATTTTGCTGGAAGACTCTATAGTATGGTAAAAGAAACGAATCCTAATGTGATTGTCTCGATGTCTCCCTCTATATATCGATGGAGTCTAGATAATTATTTGCAAGATTGGCCTAACTGGATCGATTCTTCTTATGTAGACATTGTCCATCCTCAAGCCTATAGGTATTCACTCGGAGATTATCAGGGATTGATAAAAAGTATGTTTGGCCAGTTTCCAGCATCTCCGAATGGATATCTTTATGCCGACTCCAAGCCGATGGTTTTTCCTGGAATTGTAATTAAGGCAGGAGCCGCATTTAATGGTCCCGCGTATGTTTTAGAAGCCATTGAGTTTAATCGGGATTATGGCTTAAACGGTGAAGTATTTTTCTTTTATGAAGGGCTGGATGAAAAGAATAATTATCTGGGGGATTCTCTTGGAGCTAAGCCTTACCGCGAGAGAGCTATTTTACCCTATCGAAATGGTAAAATGTATAGACCCTCTGCAACGCTTGTACATGAAACGGATGAGTTAGTTAGCAAAACAGGAACGTGGACAACCGATGAGACTGTGGCTGGGTACTATGACCAATCCATTTACACAAGCGGAAAATCAAGTTCAAAATTACAGTATACCTTTTCTGTTCCACAAGAGGCCTGGTATCGTCTTTATACCTGGATTCCTAGTGGTAAAAGAACTACTACCGGAGCTCATTATCAATTAACTGACCAAGAAGGCACCCAAAGTATCATCCTCAATCATCAAAATTTTGCCAACAGGGGATGGGTAGAACTCGGTGAGGTCTTTTTGGCACAAGGAGAACAAGCGATTGTGACGGTTGATGCAGACTCTGCTCTGGATGACAGAAACATTTATGTTGATGCCATGATGATTATGGTTGATCGCAAAAAATCACCAGATGTGGAGTTTGAGATTGTGTTCAGCTCGAATGAAACAGAAAAAGAGATCGTGTCTGAGATTTCACTTTTACCCAACTATCCCAATCCGTTTAATCCGACGACCACCATTCCGTTCCGACTTGATCAACCACAGCACGTCTCGCTTTATGTGTATGACATCATGGGCCGAAGAGTTGCAACGTTAGTTCAAAATCAGATGTATTCCAAAGGCGAACATCAACTCAGCTATGACGCCACTTCGCTCTCGAGTGGAACCTATTTTATCACCATGACAGCAGGGGGGTCGCGATTCACTCAACCCATGTTGCTCCTTAAATAATACTTCCATCACATGCACAACATCGACTTGCTCATTGTCATCGTCTATCTGGCCGGTCTCATCGGGCTAGGTTTATATTTACAACGTCGTGCGTCCAAAAGTATCGATAGCTTCTTTTTAGGGGATCGAAACATGCCCTGGTGGGCCTTGGGGGCATCCGGAATGTCTTCTAATTTTGATGTATCCGGGACAATGGTGATCGTTGCGATGATCTACGCCTTGGGATTGAAAGGATTTTTTATCGAGCTAAGAGGGGGAATTGTATTGGTCATGGCCTTTCTGATGGTGTTTATGGGCAAGTGGAATAGAAGGGCACAAGTCATGACGGCAGCTGAATGGATGGAATTGAGATTTGGTCGGAATAAGGCCGGGAATACGGCGAGAGTCTTAAGTGCAGCGGGAAATCTTCTCTTTGCTGTAACCGTGGTTACCTATTTTGCGCAAGGAGGTGGAGTCTTTTTATCGACCTTACTTGGAATAGATCCTGATTTTGCAACATGGGCCATCATTGGTCTTGCGACAATCTATACAGTGGCCTCTGGATTATATGGAGTCGTCTATACCGATGTTTTCCAGGGAATCTTTGTGTTTTTCTCGATTATCTCTGTCACAGTTATCGCTTTTCTATACTATCCTCTTCCTGAATCCTTTCAAGTTTCGGTGCCTCTCTTACAAAATGGATTTACCACACTATCTACCACATTAAATGAGTGGTCTACTATTATTCCGAGTTGGCAGATGGAATTGCCCGGTGCCTACAGTAAATACAATCTGTTTGGTATTGCCATCCTCTTTTATCTTCTGAAAACGACCATCGAAGGTAGCGGTGGATCGGGTGGCTACTTGATACAGCGATATTTTGCTGCAAAGTCTGATCGAGAGGCCGGGCTCTTGAGTGTATTTTGGATCTTTCTCCTCTCCTTCAGATGGCCATTTGTTGTTGCCGTTGCCGTGATGGGGATTTCGTACGGTGTAACCGAAACGGTAATTCAAAATCCTGAAGAGGTGCTTCCATCTGTAATTTTGAACATGATTCCTGCAGGACTGAAAGGGCTGATCATTGCCGGCTTGATTGCTGCTGCGATGTCTACGTTTGACTCGGTTGTAAATTCTGGAGCTGCGTATTGGGTAAAGGATATCTATCAGCGTTTTTTGAATCAGAATGCAACTGAAAAAGCACTCGTAATGCAAAGCCGAGTTGCCTCAATTATCATTGTGGTCATCGGGGTACTTTTAACCGAATATTTTGACAGTATTAATGATATTTGGGGTTGGTTAACGATGGGATTGGGCTCAGGATTGATTATCCCACAGGTGATCCGCTGGTATTGGTGGAGATTTAATGGCTATGGATTCGCTGCCGGTGTATTTACAGGTATGACAGCCGCTTTCGTTCAACTCATTTTTTTCCCTGATTTTACAGAATATCAGGTTTTTATGTTTGTGGCAGGCTCATCTCTCGTTGCCTCCATTCTCTTTACTTATTTGACCCCACCCGTTGAGGATGCTGTTCTCGAGAACTTTTATCGTACTACCAGACCCTTCGGCTTTTGGAAACATATACGCGAAGCTCTTCCGGCTGACCGCATTCAGAAGGTACAAAAAGAGAATCGCAGAGATATCTTTTCCACCGTTATCGCGGTGCCCTGGATGCTTTTGATGTGTATTACTCCAATGTTTTTAGTCATCCGACAATGGGAATCATTCGGTATCTCTCTAGGGATTCTGCTCATTCTTTCGATTCTTCTTTACAAGAATTGGTTTGTTCACTTGTCAGAAGAGAATACGCTCGATTAATTAAAGTAGTTCTGCAGATCTGAAGTTAAAAGACTCGGTTTGAGAAGCCGATTTTAAGATTACTTCTGAAGTGTAGGATTCGGGAAGCCGATTTGAATTGGATCTAGGTCGAAAAGATTAAAAGTTTGATCTAGATAGACGGCCAATTCTTCACGTGTAATCAGGGCGTTATTTTCCAATCCCCTAGACTCATCTTCTACTCGTAGAAAGTTTAAATCAGGTTGACTGATTTTGATTGCTTCGACGATAACCTCGATATCTTCCTTTACTTGCCCCGCTTCTCTGGTCGTCAAGTCGAGCAGGCCAGCAGATTGTAAGAGTTGATCAATGTCCGGAAGAGGGAGACGGGCCAGAATTTCAGAATAGTTCTGAACAGCGGAATCCGGGTAAAAGCGAGTTTCGTTTGCCCAAGCTACAGGAATACCGGTTCCCCGCATCACACCTGTTAACCCAACACGTTGAATCGATGCAAATGATTCTTGATCTGGGTGCGTATCCATGTAAGGTATTAACCACATATTCGCTTCCAACAGGGATTCTTGAAGAGTTCGCACATCCAAATCACGTGGTTGAACCTCATTTTGAATGCTCAGTGCTGCAGTAGCACCTGCCACCTGTCCAATTTGTAAGACAACAGGCTGCAGCCTGGTGGTACCGTTTACGACATTACTGACAGAAATACTTTTTTCAGCGACGATTAGACCATCAACCTGTTCGGGAATAAGGGTCCCGTATGGTACCGAGTAGGAGGGTATTTTCGGGAACTCAATTTGCTTTGGAATCGGATTCTTTTTCCTGTGATGATCAACGGGATAGTCTGCAACAGCTACCGCTGTTTTGTACAATGGTCTGTCTGAATATTGATAGGGCTCTTGAATGTCATAAAGGAACAATCGATCTGTTCCCACCACTCTTCTGCTTTCTCGGATATATGGGATGATGGCTAGGTGATCCTCTGTTCTGAATTCATCTTTAGCCAGCCCAACATGGCGAAATCCACCCTCAGTCTGCAAGAAATAGACCCAGGAAAGCGTCATATTTTTGGCTTCGACCAGTAACGAGTCCCGTTCTGCCGGAGTCTTTTCAAGGATTTCGAGATACGTGTCGTTTCCTTTATTTGGCCAGTTGATCATGTACTTTTGATTTGGGAGCTTTCCATAATCAAGCATACTTTGACAACTGATTAAACCAGGAGTAGGTGTTTGGCATACTTCTTGGCACATACAATCGAAGTCAGAAATATCATAAGGATCAGGCTTGGCTATCGTATGATCTTCCCCTTTTGGATACCCTTGAAGAATGGCTACATAGGTGAGATCCTGAACATACGGATGAGGCTCAATAGGTGCCCCTTGTTCACGAGTTTCATCAAACGTTTCCATCGTTCTGGAATAGGGCACTCCGGCTGCGGCGAGTAAATCGCCGTATTCTGTAGCTTCAATGAAGAGTCGTGCTTTCAATGTGTTGACTTTACCACTTTCATCTTGTATTACGATCTCCGTTAATCTCTTTCCATCGACTTTTGCCGAAACCAACGAGTGTTTTTTTAACACTCTGATATTTGGGTACCTTGCTGTAAAATCCTTTAAGATTTGGTGTCCAACGTGAGGTTCAAACAATGTATGACTCACCCATCCGGTTGCAACAGCAGAGGGACCTCCATAGTAATCATATAAAGCCTCACGAAATTCACCCCAAAATCCAGAGGGCATTTGATGGTTTCCATCTGTTGCACTTACTCCCGCAGCTGTCAGCATACCACCTAACCAGTCAGTTTCTTCTACAATTGTAACTTCGACTCCGAGTCTCGCTGCTTGAACCGCAGCGGCCACGCCGCTGGCACCACCACCCACAATAATGATATCAGCATCATAAACCGTGGATTGTTCACATGAAATGAAAAGGCTTGAACTTAGTAGAAGTGCAAAAAAAATAGGTCTCATTTCGTGTAGTGTAAGTGAGTTTTTATATCGACTAGCGAACGGGATGAAGTTCCTTCCATCTTACAAATCCCTCCATAGCCTCATATTCGGCAAGTCCCAATACATTATACAAGGTAGCTGTATTCCGAGTTCGCTCGTCTGCTCTCTGCCAGAATTCGCGCGCGTCTGTACCTGGAAATAGGGGTCTGTCTTTTTGGGATTGATGCTTAAAGATGGCTCTTCTCTTCCGATCAGTCTCCTCGGGACTGAGTGGAACAGCCATTTCGATATCTTCAACTCCCCACTCTTGCCACGCGCCACGATACAGCCATACATAGCAATCTTTCATCCAGGACTCACCTGCAAGTTCTCGAAGTGCTTGAAAGACGGCCTCAAGACAAACTCGGTGCGTTCCATGAGGGTCAGATAAATCGCCCGCGGCATAGATCTGATGAGGCTTAATCTCTTGGAGCAGTGCTTTAGTGATCTCGATATCTTCTCTGCCGATGGGGTTCTTTTTGATTTTTCCAGTTTCGTAAAATGGAAGATCCAAGAAGTGTACGTGCTCGGATGGTATTCCTACATATCGACAGGCTGCTTTCGCCTCTCCGCGTCGAATTAGCCCCTTAATAAATTTTACATTATCGGAATCAATTTCACCTTGTCCTTTATTGGCCAGAAAATCTTTTACATCACTGAAAATGGACTTCACTTTCGTGTCTTCCAGATGAAAACACTCATGATAATCGGTCACAAAATCTGCGAACCGTAACGCTTCATCGTCAAACACAGCAATATTTCCGGATGTTTGATACGCGACATGCACATCATGCCCTTGATCTACGAGGCGAATAAAGGTTCCTCCCATTGAGATGACATCATCATCGGGGTGTGGGCTGAAAATAAGTGCGCGTTTTGGGAATGGTGATTTACGTTCCGGGCGGAATGTATCGTCTGCATTTGGCTTACCACCTGGCCAACCGGTGATGGTATGCTGAATTTCATTGAAGATCCGAATATTGATATTGTAAGCAGATTCAATTTCAATAAGAATGTCGTTCATTCCATTTTCTCTGTAATCTTCTTCCGTAAGTCTCAGGATCGGTTTCTTCAATGTAAAGCTCAACCAGATCACCGCTTTCTTGATCAAATATGGAGTCCAATCTACAAGCCCAGTTAGCCAAGGTGTGTGAATACGGGTAAGATTTGCACAAGCCGCTTCATCCAAAATTACTTCGCAATTTGAATGAGACTGAAGGAAAGTCGCGGGAACCTGGGTGTCGACGGACCCTTCAACGACACGGTTGATGATAGAAGCTTTCCCTTCACCCCAGGCCAGCATAAAGATCCGCTTGGCCCCAAGTATAGTAGATACCCCCATTGTAATGGCTCTTCGAGGCACATTTTCAATTCCAAAAAACCCACTAGCTGCATCCATCATTGTGACTCTGTCCAACGAGATCAATCGAGTTTTCGATTCCTTTGTTGAGCCGGGTTCATTGAAGCCGATGTGCCCTGTTCTACCAATTCCTAAGATCTGAATATCTAAGCCTCCAACCTCCTGGATTTTTTCTTCATACTGTTCACAGAAATTCTGTATTTCAGATCGACTCAAAGTTCCATCCGGGATATGAACATTTTCACGCTTGATATCGATATGATCGAAGAGATACTCATTCATAAATCGAACGTAGCTCTGAAGAGCTTCCGGATCTATCGGGTAATACTCATCCAAATTAAAAGTAATGACGCGCTCGAAACTCAGACCTTCTTCTTTGTGATATCGAACGAGCTCATTGTAAACTTGAGTCGGAGTAGACCCGGTTGCCAACCCTAAAACCGTATTTTTTCCTTCTTTATTCCGTTCATGAATCAACTCTGCAATCTCCTTCGCAACATAGAGTGATCCTGTTTTGGCTGAATCAAAGATGGCTACAGGAAGTTTTTCATAGCCATTTCTCCCTTTAACGAGGGGTTTATGGTTGTTGATAGGCTTATTTGTGGATGTACTTGACATGTTTGTTCAATGGAGATGTTGTTAAAAAGATCGAATAGAATAACCACGAAGTAGAATATAGGATGTTTAACAAAATCAAACATGCCTCTTGTGTACTTTACACACTATGTGTATGTAAAAATGTTTACACGTCTAATCTTAGGGTAGTTGGACCCTTTAATCATCATTTCTAATTAGAGTACAGACTCCGGAAAAACTTCCTCAAACCCATGAGGAGGGTTGTCTAATGTCCAAAGTTCAAAATAGAACATTCGTTCAGACCGCATTCGCTTCGCATTGATGCTAAAGAATCGGAAGTCAGGACTATTGAGTAAGGCTTTAAGGCCGGGAAACATCTCTCTGAATATATTTTTGGCCGAGTAAAGTTGAAGATCAAATCCGTGATGAGCCTGCTCTTTAAAAAAAACAAACCTTCCTTTTTTAAGTTCTTCACCCAAGATTTTACGATGCTGACGTGGCTCTGCTCCACTAGTTGTGCTGAGTGTTCGAAGTATTTCGGAGGAAGGCGCATCACCTTTTGCAATCACCAAGGCTTGCCCGGGATGCAACTGAGAAATGCCTTGCCTGAGGGTTTCCGGAATTCCTTTTAGTGTGTAAATCTGATACTCTGAAGGGATGGCATTCCAGAGGATCTCCACGATAGAATCAAGGTTTTCCAGTACATTCAGACCGAATTGTTCCTCTGGAAGGCGTGTTCCTGAAAAATACAGACGAGAATAGGTGAGGTCTGGTTTGAGAAACATCTCCAGACCTCCCTCAAGTTCACCACTTCGCGCCCCGCGGAAGTCATCTTCCAACGGGGGGTTGATCAGGTCTTCAAGCCGAAGGTCATGGTCAAAAATAAGCTTGAAGAGCTGCATATCTAGAAAAATTAGAACCCAGAGATCCGAATCGGAGCACAACAGCTCTCTGGAAATTTATGAATCGCTCACTCGAGATTAAATCATACTTGCAATCACAAGCGCGACGACAGACATCAATTTAATCAGAATATTAAGAGAAGGTCCGGATGTATCTTTGAATGGATCACCAACGGTATCTCCAACCACAGCGGCTTTGTGTGGCTCTGATCCTTTTTTGTAAATCTGTCCATTGATTTCGACCCCTTCCTCAAACATTTTCTTGGCATTATCCCAAGCACCCCCAGCATTTGACTGGAAAAGGGCCATCAAAACACCTGATGCTGTTACTCCCGCTAAAAGACCACCAAGCATTTCAGCTCCGCCCAGGAATCCAAACCCGACTGGGACAATTACGGCAAGAAGTCCTGGAAGCACCATTTCGCGGATCGAAGCCGTTGTGGAGATTTCCACGCAGCGTGCATACTCCGCTTTTCCGTCGGCAGCTTCAAATGTTTTACGATCGGCATCACTCCAGGTGTCCATCTCCTTTCCGTCGTTCTTTCTCATCACATCCAGAGCTGCTTTGAGCTCAGGAATGGTAGCAAACTGTCGACGTACTTCTTCGATCATCGACATCGCAGCACGACCCACAGCTTGCATAGAAAGAGCAGAGAAAAGGAATGGTAGCATTGCTCCTACAAAGAGAGCGGCCATTACATTTGGATTTGTAATGCTGATGGATGTGAGAGGAGCATCCGGATTTGCCACATTATAGGCGGTGATAAAGGCAGAGAAGAGAGCCAACGCTGTCAAGGCTGCTGAACCAATTGCAAACCCTTTTCCGATGGCAGCAGTTGTATTCCCAACAGCGTCGAGCTTATCTGTACGTTGACGAACTTCTTTTGGCAACTCAGACATTTCGGCAATTCCACCGGCATTATCTGAGATCGGGCCATAAGCATCAACGGCTAATTGAATTCCGGTATTGGAAAGCATCCCAACTGCAGCAATGGCGATCCCGTACAGACCTGCAAAATGATACGCACCCAAAATTGCAATCGCGATAATGATGATTGGAATCGCTGTCGAAATCATCCCGACTCCAAGACCAGCGATGATGTTGGTAGCTGAACCGGTACTGGATTGACGCACAATAGACAGTACGGGCTTAGTTCCTGTACCTGTGTAATACTCGGTGATCAGACCAATTAGCAATCCTGATGCTAGTCCAAAGATTGTGGCCCAGAATACACCCATTGCTGTGAATTCTTTTCCATCAAATGTCCAACTTGCAGGAAGCATCCAGTTGATGAGGAAATAAGAGGCAATCAGCATGATAATAGCGGCAGTAAATTCACCGATATTCAACGCTTTTTGCGGGTTACCACCCTCTTTCACTCGCACAAAAAAGGTTCCAAAAATGGAGGTCAGAATTCCTGTACCGGCCAACATCAACGGAAGAAGAACTCCATTAAGACCTCCAAATGCATTCGCAGATTCGAAGCCCATGAGGCCAATAAAAGCAGCTCCCAGGACCATAGAACCGATGATGGAACCGACATAGGATTCAAACAGATCGGCACCCATTCCGGCAACATCTCCCACGTTGTCGCCAACATTATCGGCGATGGTAGCAGGATTAAGCGGGTGATCTTCTGGAATACCGGCTTCGACTTTTCCAACCAAATCAGCTCCAACATCAGCAGCTTTGGTGTAGATTCCACCACCTACGCGGGCAAAAAGAGCAATCGAAGAGGCGCCAAAAGAAAAACTGGTAATCACCGTGAGAACACGGGAAACACTCGCTTCATCTCCAATTCCAAAGAGATTAGCGTATAGAAGGAATAGTACACCAAGTCCAAGTACCCCGAGACCGACAACCCCCATTCCCATTACAGAACCACCGGCGAAAGCGACAGTTAATCCTTCACCAAGACTGCGACGAGCTGCATTGGTTGTACGAACATTGGCTTTGGTGGCCACACGCATTCCAATATATCCTGCCAACGCAGAACAAACGGCACCCATCACGAAAGAAAGGGCCACAAAACCGGAAGATTTAACCGGATCAGCGGAAATCCCAAGCAAAATCGCTACTCCCAATACAAAGAAGAAGAGCACGCGATATTCAGCCTTTAAGAAGGCCATAGCGCCTTTGGCAATATTTTCACCAATACGGACCATTTTTTCAGTACCGGCATCTTGTTTCGATACCCAGTTACTTTTCAAAAAGGTATAAAGCAGAGCAATAATGCCCGCTGCTGGTACGGAATAGAGTAAAATTTCTACCATGGAGTTGTAGGTTAGATTGAGTTGTTTAGGAAATTACATCGTTGGTTACTTCTCGATTAATAAAGTAGCAATGTGGCAAAATGGACGGAGGTCCAACGGTATGCAGGGTAAATATACGTCATTAGGAGGACTTGGTCACTTGATTTACAACATTCATAGCTCGATCCAATCCTTGTCGAAGAAATAGAATAATTCCTTCAATAGAGCGATCGATCATTTCGTCGACGACTGGCCGCTCTGTGGAGTCGAAACGAGTCAGCACATAATCCTTTTGCATACCAGGTGGAAAATCATTGCCAATCCCCATTCGGAGTCTCGGAAATTCGGGCGTTCCAAACACATCGATAATGTTCTGAACACCATTGTGGCCTCCTGCACTACCTGCCGGTCTTAAACGTAAGGCTCCAAGTGGAAGATGAAGATCATCGTAACAGACCAGGCATTCCGATGGAGTAGATCGATAAGCACTAAGTGCTTTTTTCGCTGCATGACCACTGAGATTCATGTAGGTTAGCGGTTTAACAATCATGACTCTCTCCCCTTTGATGTTGACTTCGGCGCCTTCATATTCCCCTTTCATAAGACGAAACGATCCATTGAACGTTTCTGCCAGCTTGTCACCAAGCATGAAGCCGATATTGTGTCGGGTATCCCGGTAAGCATCACCGGGATTCCCCAGACAAACAATAAGTTTCATAGAAAGAGAAGTGTCTTTCGAGAGCTAAAGCCACAGAATGGCATCAGACTCAGGATTCGGTGGAGTCGTCACTTCCTTCAGAGGATCCTTCAGCTGGAGCTTCGGAACCAGTTTCAGCAGCTGTCTCTTCAGCAGCCGAAGCTTCTTTTTTATAGGCTGACATGGTCTCTCCTTTTGGAGGACGAATCGTTACGATCGTACGTTGTACTGAATCGAGTGGGATAATTCCGTCCATATCCAAATCGGAAATATGAAGTGCGTCACCGATTTCCATTCCGGATACATCAATGGTAAATTCGGCAGGAATTCTGGCCGGTAACACTTTGATTCGAATGATTCGAAGTGGTTGGAACAGACGTCCGCCCCCTTCACGCACCCCTTTAGGAGTGCCAACAAGACGAACCGGTACCCGTAGACTTACACGATGTGTATCACTCAACACATAGAAATCGGCATGGAGTGGACGATCTGTAATTGGATCGAACTCGACCTTTTTCAGTAGTGTACGGTAGCTGGTCCCGTCTATGGTAATATCCTGCAATTTTGTCTGGGGGACGGCGAGAATTTTTTCCAGCTCCAGTTCCTTAACTGAAAAATGGATGTTTTCTGCGACGTTTGGGCCATACAAAACAGCAGGGACTTGCTTATTCTCACGCAAATCGACGGAATTTTTCCGGCCAATATCGCGCTTGAACCCTTCTATCTTTGTTACTTCCGCTGGCGTCATGGTTTTATGGGTTGAATTGTGACAGGCTGTGCTTTTCAATCATTGAAAAGTGCACTTACCGTGTCGTTTGTATGAATTCGTTGAATCGCCTCAGCAAAAATTCCGGCTACACTAAGCACTTTAATTTTGTCAGACGGTTTTTTGAGAGGAACCGTATCGGTGACCAACATCACGTCAATCGGTGAATCCTCGATTCGCTGGAAGGCTGGACCTGATAAAATCGGATGCGTGCAGGTGGCTTGGATCGATAGAGCTCCACGCTCTTTAAGAGCAACTGCCGCGTTGGTAATGGTGCCCGCTGTGTCAATCAAATCATCGACAATCAGCACATGTTTTCCTTCAACTTCCCCAATAATGTTCATCACCTCGGCCACATTTTGCTTCGGACGGCGCTTGTCAATAAAAGCGAGGGAGGCGTTTAATTGCTTAGAATAACTCCGTGCCATTTTCAAACTTCCCACATCAGGAGCCACGACCACTAAATTATCGATCGGGTTTTCAGTGAAGTGATCGATAAAGACACGACTTGCATAGAGGTGATCGAGTGGAATATCGAAAAATCCTTGAATCTGAGCTGCGTGTAGATCCATGGTTAAAACACGATCAGCGCCGGCTTGAACCAGAAGATTTGCCATTAGTTTTGCCGCAATCGATACTCGAGGCTGATCTTTTCGATCCTGTCTGGCATATCCAAAGTAAGGGATCACTGCAGTTACCCGGCGTACAGATGCTCGTTTGGCGGCATCCAGCATCAGGAGCAATTCCATGATGTTATCACCAGGCGGCGGAGTAGATTGAATCAGGTATATATCTTCTCCACGGATACTTTGCTCAAATTTTACGTACAGCTCCCCATCAGAAAAATTCTTGATCGTGATTGCACCCAGAGACGTTCCGTAACATTCCGCGATGGCGCGGGCAAGTGCTGCGTTACTACGTCCTGCAAATATGGCGAGTGGTGTTTCCAAACGATGAATACTGTGGAAGGAGAGTTGCCCGGGGAGGACTCGAACCCCCACATACGGGACCAAAACCCGCTGTCCTGCCATTAGACGACCGGGCAAGATCAAATCTTAGACAGACATTAAAGATAAAGCGCAAATTTTCAGGAATCAAGATAGACTTGTATTTTGAA
Organism: Balneolales bacterium; assembly: GCA_030830725.1. GTDB lineage: Bacteria > Bacteroidota > Rhodothermia > Balneolales > Balneolaceae > JAURMN01. The sequence continues at coordinate 16,315 of JAURMN010000116.1, forward strand.
TTGGTGGAACGTTCAAACGTGAATAGGGGGACTCAATCCCCTACAGCAATGGTATTATTCGCAATCTCAATCACCCCAACCCCTTTCAAAAATAAATCCAGACTCCCATGGTTCACGAAAATTTGATGAGTCGCTCCCGAATCGAGCGGACCGTACATCGGATGGCTCACGAACTGGCCGAGGTCATTAAAGATCAACCCTTGCTTTTGATTGGGATGAACCAGAGAGGATTGGCACTTGCCGGAGCTCTTTATGACTCCTTTATTCGATTTGAATTGGGTAAAGCTTCATGTATGGGGCTGGATACCATGGAAATGTCTCAGTCAGCAACATCCGCTGGGGAGACAGATCAGCAACCCTCATACAGGATTGCACAACATCGGGGAGTGGTGGTTTTGTGCGACGATGTTATTTTTTCAGGTAAAACGCTTTTCAACGTATTGAAAGGGCTCCCAGATTCGTCAGGAATCAATGCGATTCACATCGCAACCTTGATTGATCGCGGTCATCGCGCATTCCCTGTTTCCCCTTCAGTTTGCGGGTTAACCCTGCAAACAAAACAGGGCGAGCACATTACTGTGGAGGTCACAAAAGGCCGTAACCTGGACGGCTTGCAGATTCCGTCATTGGAGGCTGTCATTCTTGTGTTGAACGAAGAGTGATTCGAAGAATGTCTTCCAGATAATTTTTATTTCGCTTTCGAAAAATTTATTTCCCAATGAAAAAAATTCCACCACTTTTGCGTTCTGCGATCGTAACCCTGTCCATTTTGGGTCTGACTCAACTCGCGTATGCTCAGGAACCCTTTTCCTTTCCAGATAGTCTTAGAGGATATACCCTCAATTGGAAAGGCACACTCAATGGAACTCAGGTCAGTTATAGCAATTGGGCAAAAGGAGGGGCTAATTCTATTTCGGTAACAACCAGTTCCATTCTGACTCTTTTGTATCAGAAAGATCGGCTTCACTATGGTGCGCGCCTCGACACTCGATATGGACGTGCCCGTGTGGATGGTAATAGCAACCGGAAAACGGATGATCGATTCAGTTTCCGGAATCGAGTGCTGTATGACATTACCAATGTAGACGGTCTTTTACGCGTCTATTCCGAGGTTCACTTTCTCACACAGTTTGCAGACGGGTTTGAGTATGCTAAGAAGGATACCGATCCCGATGTTCTGATTTCGGGATGGCTTTCACCAGCGTATTTGACTGAAGGTGTGGGGTTAATGTGGCAAGTTAAGCCGAGATTTTCGATAGAAACCGGGATTGGTCTCAAGCAAACATTCGTAACCGATGAGTCGTTGGCAACTCGATACGGAATTAATGAAGGAGAACAGGTTCGGAATGAAGGAGGGATTACGGTTGGGGTAAGTTTTGAGAATGAAATTATGCCTAATGTAAATTATACACTTGGAGCAGAGACGTTTTCTACATTTCAGGGAGCGTTTAAGGAAACAGATGTGTCGATTTCAAATCTGATTGTCGGCAAGATTAATTCCTATTTGAATATGACGTTTCAGTTTAATATGGTTTATGATCGCGATTTTTCTACCAAACTACAGACCAGCCAGTTGCTTGCAGCCGGTCTCTCCGTTATGCTTTAAGGATCAGAGCTACTCCCAATGAACCGTTACTCCCCCTATTTACCACTTTTGGAGAACTATTTGGGCTCACTTGATGAGTGGCGATCAGGATTTGATAATGGGGCAGAAGGGCATGGGAAGGGAATCGAGAATGGACTTTCTGAATCCGAGCAAGTTCACATGTCACAGATTCTGGATGAGTTGACCCACCGGCTTAAAGGTAATTATCCGTTTCACCATTCCCGTTACGCCGGGCAGATGCTCAAGCCACCTCATCCTATTGCATGGCTGGCCTATTCTCTGGCCATGACCATCAATCCCAATAACCATGCCCTCGACGGCGGGCCTCCGACATCAGCGATGGAATTGGAGGTCGTTTCGCAACTGGCCACCATGATCGGATTTGCGAAGCATCTGGGTCATTTAACCTCTGGGGGTACGGTCGCAAATTTGGAAGCGTTGTGGGTTGCACGAAAAACACATCCGGATTTGGCTATTGCCTTTAGTTCTAATGCCCATTATACGCATTCTCGAATGGCGGAAGTGATTGGAGTGCAAGCAATCGAACTCTCGGGAGATATCGATGAGATGCTAATTCAATTAAGGGATCAGGCGTCTATTATCGGAACACTTGTTGTCACGATGGGGACAACGGGCAGAGGCAAGGTGGAACCTCTCCATCGCATACTACCCGTTGCCAAAGAGCTGGGCCTTCGAATCCATGTGGATGCTGCTTATGGAGGGTTTTTCTCTTTGATTGCCGGTCAGGAGGGAATCGATGCGCACCCGTGGACCGTGTTGTCGGAAGCGGACTCCGTGGTCATCGATCCTCATAAACATGGTTTACAACCCTATGGTTGTGGTGCCGTACTGTTCAGGGATCCCGAAGTGGGACGATTTTACAAGCATGATTCACCCTATACCTATTTTACATCCGATCAACTTCATTTGGGAGAAATTACCCTGGAGTGTTCCCGAGCCGGAGCCAGTGCGGCAGCGCTTTGGTCGACCCTAAAACTATTTCCCTTACATCGAGGTGGATTGGGTGGAATTCTTTTAGAATGCCGAAAGGCTGCTCTGGAGTTTTCGGATAGGATTCGCTCACATCCTTCATGGACCCTTCTTGAATCTCCAGAATTGGATATCGTACTTTGGTTTACGGCGTTACAGAACGGGACCTCTGCCATTTCTACGTATCATCAATCATGGTTTGAAGCCAAAATGAAGGACACCGCATCTCCATGGTTTGTTTCTCTTTATTCTATGGATTCCCATGAATTTGCGACGTTGCACCCCGAGGTTAACGTGGATTCGGAGACTGTAACCCTATTACGCAGTGTATTAATGAAACCTGAGCATCACGGAAGTCTGCAAGGGCTGCTGGACTAAGGGATTCGAGTCGCACCCGCTACCACTAGGGGTAACTTTACCACCAAATCACGAGCTGTCTCACTTCCGGTTGCTTCCGCTAGAATCAGGTATAATCCTACTGGAATGCGGAGGCCCTGTTCATTACGGCCGTCCCACAAAAACACCCCTTTTGTTCCTGCCCGTCCCAGAAAAAGTGACCGAACAAATCGTCCTTCTATATCAAATACCCGAACACGCAACGCATAATCGGTGACATCCAATTGATACGAGATCTGTAGATGATCTTCAAATCCGTCATCATTTGGTGAAAATGGATTTGGGCTCGCCACAATCCAGTTTGCTTCGAAAAGTGGATTAGAAATCTGTGTATGGATGGAATTTTCCCATCCTGGTGTTCCTCCCGATCGGCTTGCGCTGGTTCCCCAATTATCTTTTCTGAGACCAGATAAGCCGGATTGGATTCGTTCAAGAGCATATCCACGAAGAACCGGTAAGGCCCGATGATGCCATTCCTGGCTGTAGTAGATGCTGTCGAGAATCGTCTGTTCGTTTTGCAGAATTAACAGACTTCCGCTGTTGGCGAGGGAGAGTGTTTTAGCTTGATAGCGCAAGGCTAATGTCATGAATGGATAATCATAGGATCCTATTTCCTCAATTGGATTCAGTGAGTAGAAAGGCCATTTCCCGGCGTCCTGCACGATATCCTTCCGAACCGACTCCAGATAGTGGCCTAGACGACTGGATTTAAAGCCGGTTGATTCAGATTCCGGATAAATCAGCACATACCCATTTGGGGGAATTACCCCATGAGGAGAAAAAGTTGAGCACTCATCACAGGTTAGTCGAAACGGTCGAATTGCCCCGGTTTCGTCCGACCCTTTATGATAGAAAAGGCCTTTAGCAGAGATGGGATAGGGTGTGGTATTGTGAAGCTCCAGATATTGCGTTTGATCAACATAGCCGTCATCGGGATCTGAAAGTGGATTAAATAACACTTCATTCATTTGAAGAGCGCCAAATTCTGGAGGATAATACCGATAAACCGGATAGAGAGAGTCCCGGAGAATCCACCCATCTTCGTCAATAATCTGATGAAATCGAAGTAAATACTTTCCAAACCCAATAGGCTCCTCATAGCGAATCTGAAGTGGGTTGTCTCCTCTTATTTCCGTCGATTCTGAGTTTGAGTGTCGATCGCTTAGGAACACAAGTGGAGGTTGATCGGATTGCCTGGGATAGCTTTTTGTGAGATTTACTGGGGAAGATCGCACGTCCAGATTTGCCGGTCGAGAAAGTCTTAACTCCACATGATGCTCATCCCTGATTGAAGCCTGAAGAATGTTGAAAGGGTTTTTCAACTCTAGAAAAATCTGGTCTTGGGAAAGTCCGGTTCCTTGTAAACTTTTAAATACATCAAGCCGAAATTCGTAGCGTCCCTCTGGAAGCGGTTGGAAATAGATATCCATGATTTCATTGTCTATATGCATGGAATCCGCCTTAAACTGCATCTCTGTTGAATCTTTTAGCAGAATTTGATCTTTTGCTACTGCCCGAACGGGCTGATTGAATTTGAACTGCAAATGCGATTGATTTTTGAACCGTGCAGAGTCCAAAACAAAAGCACCAGGAAATGTGCGAATGTCTACATTATCTACCCAGAATTTATCTGTTCGGGTGGTGCTATACGTGAAATAAAATCCTGTGTAGTGACTCACTTGATGAATGGAATCGTGGGTACGACTCCCTTGAATCCATTGATCTTCCACCAACGAACGTGCTTCCGTGAACCAGTTATCATCGGCATCTCGAGTTATACGTACTTCATATCCACCATCTGTTAAGGGCAGGGGGATTCTAGATATCTCTTTAGCTGCACCATTGTCAATTCGGAAAAGACGGATTCGTTTTTCGGATCCATTTTCACCAAAACGCATTGCGTATCCATTAATGGTGGCTGATTCTAAGGGTTGATCAGCCATCAGGTAAAACCACGTTTGATTTGTATTAGAAGGGGTAAAATCTTGATGAATTGTGGCTCGCCACTGACCCGTGGTTCCGGCCTGCTTGACATAAAGGGCCGAATAGCCAGCGAATGGCGAATCGAGTTTTAAAACTGTATTCCCAGAATCGGGAGAATGTAGCCTAAAATGATCCAGATCCCCTATCCATTGGACAGGCATACCCGTAGCATAAGGCCAGACTGATTCTTCAAAATCATCCTGAATCCAAAATAATGTCTCCGTAGTGTCGGTGGGTTGTGCCCATTCCTGCCTTTTTGACTGCCACTGAACGTGCACCGATTCCCATCCTCGAGCTGAAGAAAAAAAAGAGCCCGGGCTGTCATGCCCAGACCCCTGTTGAAGGACAATCAGGAATAGGAGTCCTGAATAGAAGTGATCCATGTGTACCATCGTGCTTATAGAAGCAACTCGAATGGCATTTCTTACAACAGGGGTGAAAATTTTTTAGACGCCAAAATACCCCTTGGAGGCGAGCAGTTCCGCATTTAAAATAGCGGCTCCTGCAGCACCTCGTATCGTATTGTGCGCCATAGTGATATAGGAGACGATTGTGCCTTGAACGGTTTCGGTGCAACGAATACGTCCAACATGTGTGGCCATACCCGAAGCCTGATCGGCATGCTGACGTGGACGTGGAGAAAAGGGATCGGTGTGCACGATGATTGCAGGATCCACAGTGCTTGGCAAGTCCTCATCTGCAACCGGCGACACATAATCGGTCATCGCTGCACGCACCATCTCTTCGGTGACTCCGCCTCGATCCAACTCCACAACCATTGCCAAAGTATGACCCTCTAAAACAGGAACGCGGACTGCTGTCGGATAGATCGGAAACTCATTACCAGATCCGGCAGGGACACCTAACATTTTCAGCGGCTCTTCAATAATCTTACTCTCTTCGTCCGGGATGTAGGGAATGAGATTCCCCATGATATCCATTGAGGGAACGCCTGGGTAGCCTGCCCCCGAAATCGCCTGCATCGAAGTCACGGTTACTTGTTTAACACCAAACGCATCATAGAGAGGTTTAAGTGACATCGTGAGTGGAATAGCCACGCAATTGGGGTTAGTGACGATGAAGCCTTTCTTTTTGGCGGAGTTCTCATCAACAGCCCCCTCGCCCGACCAGTTTTGTCGCTTCACCCAATCTAGGTGAGAAGGATTCACCTCTGGGATCACCAAGGGTACATCCGGATGCATCCTGAAATTCTTTGCATTCGAAATCACCGAAATCCCGGCCGCGGCAAAGGCAGGCTCCACCTCTCCGGCCACCCCCGAATCCAACCCAGAAAAGACAAAATCGACGTCATCAAACTCCTCAGGCACACAAGCTCGCACTACCATGGAGGCCACTTGATCCGATAAAAAAGAAGGTTCCCGCCACACGGTTGCCTCTCTAAATGCTTGACCAGCAGAACGCTCCGAGGCGCCAAGAGCTGTGATGGTAAACCAAGGATGATCTTGAAGTAAACGGATAAATTTCTGGCCAACGGCTCCCGTTGCCCCTAAAATTCCTACGCGAAAAGCAGGCATTTCGTTATCTTTTGTCGGTTTTGGAGATGATCTTTACATTCTCGGTGCAAAGTGTAAACGTAATACACAATATTGCACTTACTATTAAGTGCATTCGTGCAAAGTATAGAAAAGTTTACCTTCCTAAACCGAACACATTTGAAAGATTATTACACTATTCAAGCAATTCCCCATGGCCATAGATCACCTTCAGCAACTCGATAAAATC
>JAURMN010000117.1 GCA_030830725.1 Balneolales bacterium
AACTTTTCTGGCAAACCACCTGGAAGGATCGCAATCTTGGTTCGGTCACCCAAGCCGGTCTGGTCAATAACTTAAATGACGGATTAGCCTGGGGGCTCTTTCCCATTTTACTAGCTTCGAAAGCGCTGAATCTTGAACAAATAGGGTTGGTCACCGCGATATACCCCGGGGTTTGGGGTCTAGGTCAAATCTTTACGGGTAAAATGGCCGACCATTTCAGTAAAAAAAAGATGCTCTCTCTCGGGATGTTTCTACAAGCTATAGCTCTGGTTGGATTTGCGTTGGCCACTTCGTTTCCCCAGTTCATCCTTCTTGCTACATTACTCGGTTGGGGAACCGCCATGGTCTATCCTACTTTTTTAGCGACAATCGCCCAGTACACCCATCCAATGGATCGAGCACAGAGTATCGGAGTCTTTCGCCTTTGGAGAGATTTAGGCTCTGCTGTTGGGGCTCTGCTCACGGGTTTACTTGCTGATTTACTGAACATCCAAGCCGCGATTTTTGTGGTAGCCGGATTGACGTTTATCTCAGCACTATTCCTTTACGTTAGAATGCGATCCTTGTAGATTCGTGCTAATATCCACCTAAAGCTTCATCATCTCCTCTTCCGGTTCAATATGTACCATCACCTGGCTGATCTCCGGAATCTCTCGCTTGAGTTCATTTTGAAGTTCATGGGCCAGATCATGCCCTTTGCGCACACTTATGCTTCCCCTCACGATGGCGTGAAGATCCACATGATACTCCATTCCCGCCTTACGGATATAACATTTTTCGGTCGCTAATATCCCCTCTACCTTCAGAGACACCTCCCGAATTCGTTGATCCATCTGCTCATACTGATGCTCATCCATGATCTCTCCAAGCGCTGGTCGAAAGATTCGAAACGCATTATACACGATAAATCCTGATGCCACCAGAGCTGCCCAATCATCTGCCTTTTCAAACCCCTCACCCAACATCACAGCAATTAAAATCCCGACAAAAGCGGTCAGTGAGGTAATCGCGTCACTTCGATGATGCCACGCATCCGCCTGTAACGAAGTACTATGCAATTCACGACCCTTTCGAGAGACCAATTGATAGGAGATCTCCTTCCAGACAATAATCACTCCGAGCACGATAAGTGTCCAGGACTTGGGGGTGACTTGTTCCGACTGAAGATTCAACACTGCCTGATAGGCAATCACGGTTGCCGACACCAGCAAAAAGGCAACAACCACAAAGGTGACCAGAGGCTCAATTTTCCCATGCCCATAAGGATGATTTTCATCAGCTGGTTTTGCCGCGTACCGCAGTCCAAGGAAAACCAAAAAGGAGGCGAAAACATCTGTAGCCGACTCAATGGCATCTGCAATCAAGGCATAGGAATTCCCGACAATACCAGCAAAAGCTTTGATGATTGCTAACCCGGCACTCCCCAAAATACTGAGAAGGATGGTTCTAATGGCCGGGTCTTTGCTGTTGCTCATTCTTATTTTGAACTGAGTTCCTGCCCTAGTTCTTCAAGAGATTTCCCTTTGGTTTCAGGCATCATCTTTACCACAAAGAGTAATTGTAATACCATCATAAACGCAAAGAATCCAAAAAGAGGTGCAGGGTTATCCCCTAAAATATCCATAAAAAATAGGGTGAACAGGGTAATAAGTGCAGCAAAAACCCAATGTACTCCTGTGCCAAACGACTGACCACTGGCTCGAACGTGATTGGGGAATATCTCAGAAATAAAGACCCAAATCACAGCTCCTTGACCTACCGCATGAGACGCAATAAACCCGAACAGGAATAGCACGATGATTACACCGCCGGCACCAGTATAAAAGGCCCATGACACTACGGCAAGTGTGATAATGTAGCCGATAGAACCGTAAAGCAGTAAAGTTTTTCGACCCGCCCGATCGATTAACACCACACCCAGCATCGTGCATATCAGATTCACAGCACCAATTCCTACTGAAGAGAGCAACGCGGTGCTAGAAGCCAGACCTGCAGCTTCGAAAATTCGAGGCGCGTAGTAAATCACAAAATTGATTCCGGATAGTTGATTAAAGAAGGCCAATAAAAAGGCGAGGATAATCGGAACTTTATAGTGACCAGAAAAGAATCCATACCCTTTATCCTGAGTCTCAGTGACTCGAATGGCCAGAATCTCCTGCTCCGCATTTTGCTCAGGGTCGAGTTGCATAATGATTTCTTTAGCTGCAGACTCATCCTGTTTATGAATCACCAACCATCGAGGGCTGTTCGGAATTCTGAAGACTAAAAATAGATAGATCAAGGCTGGAAGGGCTTCGATTCCAAGCATCCATCTCCACGCATTCTCACCCAATCCCGTTCCAACCAGCCAATTCGATAAGAAAGCGACGAGAATGCCCAACACGATCATGAATTGATAAAGAATCACCAATCGACCCCGTCGCTCAGCGGGCGCTATCTCTGAAATATAGGTGGGTGCTGCAACGGAAGAAGCCCCAACCCCGACACCTCCGATAAATCGGAAGAAAGAAAATGAAAATGGATCCCAGGCCAATGCCGATCCTAAAGCAGATACCAAATAGAGTACGCCAATCCAGATCAATGTTTTTTTCCGGCCGATTCGATCACAAGGAATACCTCCAAATAGAGCCCCGATCACGGTGCCCCATAAGGCCATTGACATAATAAAAGTTCCATGAAATAGCGGACTGGTATCCCATAATAACTGAATTGGTTTATCAGCACCTGATATTACGGCAGTGTCAAAACCAAATAAGAATCCTGCTAACGCAGCGGCGATAGACGCTGAAAAGAGAGAGGATGTTTTCAAAATGGTGAGGTTAGTAAATTTGGTAACAGTTTCTTCTTAATATCTATCCATTCATAAATATAGAGAGTGAGAAGGATAGAACCTGACAATAAATTTCAATCGCATCATAACATTTTATTTTTTCATACGTATACCTACTCAAAAAAATGAGCTGCATCCATTTTCCTAAATCTGGTCCAATAAAACTCTCTATATGAAAAAAGATCTGCTTCTCCTCACCGCACTCATTGCCATCGCGGGTTCCATCACACAAATTCCCTTCATTTTCGACATCACAACCGACGCATTTTATTTCAAATCCATCAGTTTTATCGTTTTCCCCTTTCTATCTGTGTTTTTTCTCCAAAAACAGGGGGCGTCACTGAGCAGTTACGTTGTTCCCTCACTTGCCGTGCTTATCTCCGCGGTTTACGTCGCATTTCTACCCGATTTTGAGTCCAACGACTCCGTAACGCTGGCCATTATCCATCTTCCCATTCTGTTTTGGACCTTGTTGGGTTTTGAGTTCGGGGGATCTTCTCTCAAGACGAGTTTTAAAACCGTAGAATATCTGCGATACAATGGAGATCTGGTCGTTATAAGTGCAATACTCTTTCTCTCAGGGTTGCTTTTTTCGGCCATAACATTGGGCCTTTTTTCATTCCTTGATCTGAACATTGAAGTCTTTTATGTCGAGCATATTGCTCCATGGGGATTGGCCGCAATACCCATAGTAGGTACGGCTCTAATTCAACACAATCCCGAGCTCATTGGAAAAGTCTCCCCGATCATTGCACGAATATTTACCCCGATTGTGTTCGTGATGCTTCTCATTTTTTCTGTTGCTCTTCTCTTCAGTTCCAAAAATCTTTACCTCGACCGGGAGTTCTTGATGATCTTTAATCTTCTGCTGATCGGGGTTATGGCTATTATTCTCTTTTCTCTCTCGGAAATCCAAGATAAAACCAGCTCAAACTTCCATCTCTATGTTCTCACTGCGCTCTCGATCTTAACACTTTTCATTAACCTCTATGGCCTATCCGCTATCCTCTACAGGATCATGGAATTTGGAATCACTCCGAATCGACTTGCTGTTTCAGTTGCGAATGCCTTGATTCTCATTCATTTACTCACCGTAACACTGAAATTGATTCAGAAAGTGAGAGGACAGGTAACCGTCGTAGAGCTGGAAAAGACGATTGCCAAATTTATCCCCATATATGGGATTTGGGCTCTTCTCGTTGTCTTCGGTTTTCCCTTGATCTTTAGGACTTAGGCGGAGTAAAGGATCCGTACAACGTTTTCAGATATAGGGGAACTACTAAAACTCCGATGGTGAACGAAATAATCGATACAATCGAGATCGCCGAGTGGAATAGTTCGCTCACCATCCAAAGGGTATTCGCCAACAACCAACTCCCAAGCAAGACGTTCTCCATCACTTTAAAGAACGATTCTCCCTTAAATATGAGATAAATGGAAATCGTAATCGTTGGAAAGGCAAAAAAGAGAGATGTGTACTGAAATATGTACGCATACTCTTCAAAGTGAAGAGCGGCGAACCAAGAAAAATCTTTGAGAATCCAAAGTGGGAAATGAGTGTACTCAAGAAACCGATAGCGATCCTGAGGATTTCGGAATATTTGATTCAGTGACAATAGAGTAGATGGCTGATGTTTTGGGGCAGGAAAAAAAGAATGTAGCAAAAAAAAACGGTTACACAACATGTGCAACCGTTTACATACTTCAAAAACATCTATGCTCCCCGGGAGGGATTCGAACCCACGACCCAGCGGTTAACAGCCGCTTGCTCTACCCCTGAGCTACCGAGGAAGGAAAGAACGTAAAGATACGTGATTCACGTACAACCTGTCAACCATTTGCGCAGATTTAGGAAAAAAAATCAATCCAATCTGTATTTCACTTTCTTCAACATTAATCCTTGAGCAGGTGCTGTTTTATAGAGAATCGCCGATTCAATCTCTGAAGGTGAACATAACGCATTCTTAAACTCTTCAAACCTCAGTTCTCCTTTCCCTATTAGTACCATGGCCCCTACGAGTCGTCGCACCATGTTTCGCAAAAAACGATTTCCCTCAATTTCAAAGGAAAGCAAGGGTCCGTTTCGAACCCATTCAGCTGCATAGATTGTACAATTTGAGTGGGGTAAATCAGGATCAGATTTGCAAAATGAAGAAAAATCATGTTCCCCAATTAAAAGAGATGCGCATTGTTGTACCATATCATCATCCCATGGTACATCCTCATGCAATTGGAACTCCGATAGGCGCTGGTGTACATTGGAGCCAAATCGGATTCGATATTCATAGGCTCGGCTAGTGGCATCAAATCGGGCATGAAATTCTGAATTCACAGCGATCATTTCTTTGACAAAGATCGTTTCGGGAAGCAGAGAGTTTACTGAATACCGGAATTTAGAAATCTCTTGGGCCGGGATCGGTAGATCCACATGAGCCGTTTGACCCATCGCATGCACCCCCCTGTCGGTCCGCCCCTGTCCCTGAACTTCAACCGGGTGCTGCAGGATCGTCCCGATCACCCTTTCAAGCTCTCCCTGAACCGTTTTTGTGTCTGGTTGTTTTTGCCATCCATAGAACTCAGTCCCGTCATAGGCAATGGTCAAAAGATAGCGGATCACCATCATGAAAATTGAAGCTAAAAGATGAGCTTAGAAGGTCACTCGAAAGGAAGCCTGTACCCCTTGAATGACCGGGATCGGATTGGACGATGAAAGAGTTTCATAATCGGCTTCAGAAGTCATCCAAACGGGGTCCAATCGTAGAGATATTTGACCTTCCCCGGCTTTACGCGCTCGATTATAGGCCGAAAAAGCACTGATAATACGATTGGTGACCATCAACGAAATAAGTGCCGGTATCTGCCTGTCGGCTCTGTCAGCATCCGCACGAAGTTCTCTGTATGACTCTCGATCCTCTTGTGAAAGCCAATGCCATTGATATTCAGGGGTTTCCTCAATCAACCGATTCCATTGTCGGCTTCGCAACATTTGTGCATTATACTCCTCAAGTGTATTGTAATCTGCAAGGGCTAATGCAAAGGATCGCGGCTTTCCATTGAGGGAAACTCCGGCTTTTAAGCGGGCAAGAGTTTTATAATCCGATGTATACCGTTGCTCTTGAAAAACAGAGCGCACAAGGCCGGTGGTGATGATAACCTCGACTGCCATATGCACTCGTCCTCTTTTCCAATCACTCGGATTCACAGTTTTATGCCCCCAACCTGGGAGGATCAAGGATTTTAAGATTGCTTCATGACCGGAAAGTTCAGAGCGTTCTAAAGCCATTTCCATCTTGGCAATATCTGTTTCAAAACCTTCGGTTCGATCTACTGAATGAAATACCCCATAAACTTGATCACGATTACCTTTACGATCATTTTCAACGCCAGTCGCAGGAATTACAAAAGATCGATCCATTTCAACCCCTTGTGCTTTCGAGCGCTCGACACAAGCCGTAAGAATCAGCATCGAGATGAGACCAATAAGAGGTTTAATTCGAATCATAAAGGGGATTATTTCTCCTGCTTGGCCATTCGGTTCGCGTCACGATCCCGTTGCCAATGGCGTATCGTAGAAACCGAAAACCCAGCCATTAACATAAAAGTCCCAAACCAGACTACTGAAACAAACGGTTTTTTCTCCGCAGTTACAAAAATCCAGTCCTCTTCAATAAAGGCCTTCAATCCGGTTACATTAAGTTGGATTGCATTCTCATCAGGTACAACCGAAGCAAATTGCACTTCTAAACTCCATTCTTCGACTCGTAGAGGAGGTGAATACGTCATACTCTGCCCATTCTCAATAAACACGGCAAAGAGAGGTACAACTTCATACCGCTTTCCGGTGGGTTGATGCAATACATCCACAACGGCACGAATTCCAACCTGGGTACCCGGTGGCACTTCCTCTTGCTGGGCAGGAGCATACTCTTTAAACGTAAACTGATAATTTTGTACGACAAGTGGTTCATTTGGACGCAGAACCACAGTCGCCAAAGAATCCTCACTCCGCCTATCTTCAGCCTCAGCAGAAGCATTCGAACCCAAATCGGAAGTCAGGCTCAAGCCTTCGGCAATGCGTTCATTTTGCTTTTCTACCAGAGCTGAACCTCCTACATAGAGATAAATATCACTCATCCACCCGGTACGAATGTCCGGGTCTACAGACCAATCCACACGACCGGTTCCGGCTGTACTATTCATTGGATAGACTTCAGGACGCAAAACAAACTCTTCATCTGACAAAATGGATTTAAATCGAATGTTATAAATCTGCGCACCGGGTCTGGGTTCATCGATTCGCTCGTAACCCTCATAGGTCACTAGATACTTTTGGTTTAACAGCTTTGGCTGATTTCTCTCCAACATGAAACTCTCAATCATATTGGTAATGGGAAAGCCTTCTTCGTCAAATGCTTCACCGGCTTTTACCCGATTGTTGAAATTTTCTACCACAGGAGGTACAAGGAAACTATTGTATTTGGAACTGGCCAGGATACCCAAGAGCAAGACTCCGAATCCGACGTGCGTCAATGTTCCTCCAACAAGTTTGGGGTCTTTCACCAGAAGGGAAACCAAGACAGCCCCATTTCCGAAAACCACAAACCACGAAATAAAGTAAATCAGCATATCATACAGATCCCGGACATTGCCCAACAAGATCGTACTCAGCGTAGCCACCGATGTCAAAAGAAGCGGCCATATCAGCTTACCAGCAAGCGATTCCCAGGTATGTTTTTTCCAAAACACCATCTGCCCGACCACCGTGAGGATTCCCATTAATAAAACAATCGGAGTACTCCAGTCATTATAAAAGGAGATTTCAGGTGGCGTCGGATTTGGATAAAAAAGTCGACCGATAATCGGAGAACTGGTTCCCAAAATAATAACCAGGCCCATCACTAAAAGTGCCACAGCTCCCGTAAAGGTCAAAAATTCACCGCTCAGAATCGAACTCTCTTTTTCCGGAGACGGGAGTTCACGATAACGATAGAGATAAAATCCAATCCCGATTCCGGTGATCGCCAGCATAAAGAGGAGAAGTTGATTATATAAACCCAAATCCACAAAACTATGAACCGATGCATTGGCTAAGACTCCGGAACGAGTCAAAAACGTTTCATACACAATCAGCATGTATGCAAAAATGGCGAAGAACAAACTCGCTTTATGGGCCCTGGAGCTCCGAGTCTGAATGATCATGGTATGAATACCGGCTGTGCCAATTAACCAGGGAACCAAAGACGCGTTTTCGACCGGATCCCACGCCCAATAGCCACCAAAAGAAAGCGTTTCATAGGCCCAATAACCGCCCAAAAAGATCGCAGTGAGGAGCATTACATTTGCGACAAGCGTCCAGGGTAATGCGGGCCGTATCCACTCATGATAGGTACGAGTCCAAAGGGAAGCAATCGCAAAAGCGAAAGGTACCGTCATCATCGAAAAACCTACAAATAACAAGGGCGGGTGAATCATCATCCAGGGACTTTTCAATAGGTCATTCAGCCCACGTCCATCGGCCGGTACGAAAGCTGGATTCGCCTGGAGGAAAGGTGCATCCGGCATCTCCTCGAGAATCGTTCGAAACGGGGAAGCTCCAATGTGAATATCTCCGATGGTCCATCCTAAGATCATGGAGAGCAGAAAGATCTGCGTAAAAGCCATCACAAACATTACAGGCCAACGATAGGGGGCGCGTGTCCATCGAATTAATCCAAATCCAATCAAAGTGGAGAGCAGGATCCAGAGCATAAAGGATCCCTCCTGACCGCCATAAAATGCCGAGAGTAAATACTTTGGTAAGAGGTCAAGAGAAGTATGATTCCAAACGTAGTAGTATTGAAACTGATGGTTTTTAAGAAGTTGCAGAAGGATCAGGGAAGCTAACAGCAGCGTAATCCCTTGTGCGATCCAGAAAAATACCGTTAATCTGCCCCAAAAAGATTCATTATCAGTATGTCTATTTTGATCGGATAGACCACGGGAAGCCATATAGGCTGTGAAGAGTGTTAACAAGGTAACAACGAAAGCAACCGATAGCGAGGCCTTCCCAACTAATCCGGACTGCTCAAACCACACAGTCCCGAAGAAGACGTCATAAAGACCGGACAAAAGCAAAGGAAGCATGAACGTATTGAATCAACGTTGAAATGAAGATCACGAGGAAGCCGAGGTGGCCTGCATTTGAAGTACGTTGGGGTCATTATACTTAGACGGGCACTTCATCAGCATGTCTTGCGCATAAAATACCTCTCCCCTCATCTGGCCGATCACGACAAGCTGATCTGCCTGCTCAAAGTTATTTGGCTTTGCTTTTGGAAAAATGACTTTTCGAATATTGCCGGACTGATCTTCCATATAAAAGGAAAATTGCATTGTCTCGCGCGAAAAGCCCATTTCTTTAGATGAATCCCAAACACCTACAACGTGAGCACCCTGTTTCCCTTTCGCCTGTTCAAAATCTACATAGGTCGAGATGCTGTTCCCAAAATTATAAAATAGAAGTGAGGTGAATGCGACAATGGCAATTACCCCAAAAAGAACTTTAGGTTTCATGAGTGATGAGGTTTGGATGAGTTTTCGATTCGGGTCACTTTCTTATCCAATCGGATTAAAAAAGCGAGCAGCACAAACCAAATGATGAGACTAACCGTCAAAACGACAAAAATCAGATTATTTGAACCAAGTACACGCTCGACAACACTGGTTTCCTCGCCAGTCGGTACACCCTCCCATTTATCGGAATAGGCCTGTGTGAGTGTATCCACCTGAGCGGTTTCACTCATTATCTGAGAATTGGATTCTGTATTGACTTCCGCTCGTGTAGAATATTCTTGAGCAAATCCAAGCCTATAAACCCCTAATGGCAACAGGAAAGCAATCCACAAAGCTTTGCCGATAGAGTGTCGTTTCATCCTTAAGTGTTCCATTGTTGGGAGATTTCTTCAAGTTTTTTTGTCCGTTTTACGACGTCATAGATCCAGAAAGCCAAGGCAATAAATCCTACCACAGCTGGATAGAAGACATAACGTAATTCGGGAGCCGTAATTTCACTGAATGCCGGATTTCCTTCTGCTCCTGGATGAAGACTAGGCAACTGACGGGGAATGATATAGAGCAAAAAGGGAGCCGTAACTACACCAAAAATATTATACACTGCAGAGATTCTGGCTCGCTTTTCAGGGTCATCAATCGCCGATCGAAGGATAAAATAGGCGACAAAGATTAGCATCGACATAGCTGCCAGGTTCATGCGAGGTTCGGCAAACGTCCACCAAGTTCCCCAGGTAAATCGAGCCCAAACACTTCCCGTAATAAGACCGCTAAGACCAAAAATCAATCCCGTTGCCGTAGCAGATGATGCAGCATGATCATTCTGAAGATTTCCGTGATTCAAAAACCGAATACTGTACCAAAAGGCGATCCCAAACATGACCATCATAGTAAACCACATGGGCACGTGTAAAAAGAGATTACGGGCAGACTCCTCTAAAATGGGGATTCGTGGGAGTGGGATCAAAAATCCGGCCACTAAAACTCCAGTCAACCAGACCGCTGTCAGCCATTTCCAGAGTTTCATCGTGTATTAACCCCGAGAAAAATTTAGAATGAAAACGGCGGTTGAGCCCTCATGAACACTTCATAGGATGCCGATTTCGATTTATATTCTTTATAAAATAAAGATTTTTTGAATTCCGGGCAGAAAAATCGGAAAAAATCGACGCGAATCCACCGATGAAAAACACAATCCAAATTCCCATCTCCAGATGGTCCTTTTTTTGGTCTTACTTGATAGCCATTTGTCTGATTCCTGCAGCTGGATTGGGGTTTTTCCTCCTTTGGAAAGTGGAAAATACCAGAGCATCAAAGGCTCTTATTGCCGAAGAAGAGCGAATACGGATTCCGGATTCTCAAGAACTCGGGGGAGTGCGAATCCTTGATCTTATGGTTATCCACGATGTACAAATCCGAGATACCCCATTCCCTGGCCGATGGTTTGGAGTAAAAAGTTTGATTTTTCTGAGTGGATCGGGAGATATCCGCGTGGACGGCATATCCAATGCTGCAAAAATCAAAGAGACAATTCAGTTAGCCGCATACAACCTTCGTAAAAAACGTCAGCAGCCAGGAAGAAAAGTAGTTCAATTCCAGAGTATTCCAGGGAGTACCGATCAGCTCAACGAGCTGACTTTAATGTGGCAACAAGGGTTGATCGATGATGATCAATTTGAACGGGAACGAACCAAATTCAGCTGAGATCTGCCATTGGCTTTGCTTTCGAATGGGCCTGATCCCGAACTTCCCATGGCACAATCAAAAGTAGCCATATCGAGCCAAGAACGACCATTAAAAGCCCATAAAATCGGATTGCGGTAGTAAGATTCAGCCAGCCCCTGTCAAGTACCAACGCGGCAGCCATTACGGAAAGAGACTGAGTTAACGTAAACAGGAGCCATTCTGAACTAAAAACCCTTCCTCTGTAGGTATCCGGAACCCGACGCTGCAATAATACCGTACTCATCACCCAGTTGGCTCCGGAGGCCGCATGGGCCACCAATACAAAAACCAACATCCAAGCTATCTGTGTCGTAAATCCAACCAAGAAATAGAAAAAACCGGCTACGATCATTGCTAGACCCATCACCATGATCCAGCTTTCCTCATTTCGGAAGAGTCGTCGCCCAATTACGGGCCCTAGTCCTGTTCCAATTCCTCGAGAAGCATAGAGTAAACCTAGCCCGATCGAACCCATCATCAAGACATTTTCCGCCACCAAAATCAACATGTACACCAACGCTCCGGAACCCAGTGTATAGACACCTTTGGCGATTGCGGGTCGAAGAACCTGTTTTTCCGATAACAAAAATCGAAATCCCTCTTTCATGCCGCTCCAAGGTTTTTTCATCGTATCTGAAGCAGAAGCCGACAGCGACTCGGTTTGTTGAGGGATTACAGCCTTCCAAATAAACCAACCAGAGATCACGTAACTGATACTGTTGAGAATAAATACCACATCGGTGCCAAATATTCCGGTTGCAAAGCCTCCGATCGCCATCCCGGTTGTGAAGATGATACTCCAGGAGGCTGCCGATAAAATATTCGCACGCACCAGCTCTTCGGGCGTCGTCACGTTCGGAATCGAAGAGGTCTTAGCCGGTTCGAAAAGGGCCGAAATCATCATCTGAACAGCTGTGAGCATATAGGCCAACCAAAGCCAATCTTCGGTCCTTATAAGCAAGAGTCCCAAAACAATCATCCCCCGACTCAGATCACAAAAAATCATGATGCGCCGACGATTGTACCGATCTGTAAGATATCCGGCTATGGGAGAAAAAAGTGCTAGACTCAACATTTTCACCACAATGATCAAACCCAGAAGAAATTCGGAATCACTGTAGCGCTGGATCAGAGCGTAAAGTGCCAAAAGGCCAAACCAATCTCCAAAATTTGAGACCAGTTGACTCAGCCAAAGCCACCTATAGTGTTTGTTTTGTCTAATTAGGGTCAGGTACGGTCGAAACCCGTCTGCACCGGGAGTATTGGACATGTTCAGTTGACTCCGGTGCTTCCAAATCCACCTTCACCCCGGGAGGTCTCATCGAGATACTTCACCTCCTCACATACGGCCTGAATAACAGGCGTAATCACCAGCTGCGCAATACGATCCCCTCTAGAAATTAGGAGATCTTCATCCCCATGATTGATCATCAGCACTTTTACCTCACCTCTGTAATCGGCGTCGATGGTTCCTGGTGAATTTGTTAGCGTAACTCCATATTTATAGGCCAATCCGCTTCTGGGGCGAACCTGACCCTCAAATCCTTCCGGAATCGCCATAGTAAACCCTGTCGGCACAATCACTCTCTGTCCGGCCCGAAGTAGAAGAGGTTCCATAATTGCCGCTCGAAGATCCATTCCGGCCGCGAATGATGTTTCGTAGGTGGGTAAAGGAAAATCGCCCGCGTGATCCAGGCGCTGGAATTTGACGATTGGTGAGGGTGGTTTTTCAGGCATCAGATCAGCGGGTTGAAGTATATCGTTCGTAGTGTTTGAGTCTTACTTTCACTTTCCCAAGAAAGATACGCACCTCAGCTTCCAAAGGTACACGCAAATCATCGGTTGAGAACCAGCTTTTAAAATCTCCACTAAATCCAAATGGACCTTTAATATTGGTATTGCCCGCACTTAAATAGGTAGGTATGGATTTTGTAAAGGCTGGATATGAACGCATATTCACTTTTTCACTGCCGGATGCCGAGATTTGAAACCGCTCATTTTCGGTGTAAACCTGAAGTAAGTAGGGCTCTGTAGACTCCCCAAAAGTTCGGGCAAAGAAGAAAATCAACGATCCTCCCGTTGCCGGTTCCACAATATCGAGCGTGTCTAGTGCCACGCCTCGTTCAAAAAATCTAACCTCATCTGCCTCTCGATCTATCTCAATAAGTACACGTTCAAACTCCTGGTCATGCAGATCGTCTCTCCAAAAACGGCGATCGCGCAATTCCCCATCTTCAACTTGAAACAAAGAGGAATAGACAACTTGGTAATCTCCTACAAACGGAAAAGAGGGATTACTTTTAATCGTCATATCGAGTTGATAATAACTCTCTCCTTTCCACTCAACATTGGGTTTCCATGCCACTTCCACTGTTCCCAGATCAATAAACCCGTAATGAACCTCATATACAAAAAACTCATCCAGGTCCAATTGCGTCTCAATGTCCGGCGCCGGATCTCCATTATAGGTGAGGACCGTATCGGGATCCACAGGGCCTCTCGTTGAATTCTGCATTTCCTCTATGCCAGTCACTCCTCCTATGAAACGCAGAGTAACAAGGATGAAAAAAACGAATGGAGGAATCAACTGTGGAATCATACTAATAAGTTAACGGGTAAAGGTCTCAAAAGAGTCTTCGTCATATCCGACCAGGAACGACTCACCTCTTTGCAGCAAAGGCCTTATTAACATAGACTGATTTTCGTGGGCTACCAAAAGCAACTCCTGTTCAGTCAGAGTTTTATCGCTCAACCCCAACTTCCTCCAGGTCGTTCCGCGACGATTCAAGAGTAGATCGATTCCAACCTTTTCTGCGATTGCTTGAAGTTCACTCATCGTAAGAGGAGTTTTCTTCACATCATGAAATTTAAATGTCCGTTGATAACGCTCCATCCACTCAATCGTATTTCGGATCTTATTACAATTTTTTATACCGTAAATTGTTGTCATGAAGCTACTGTTTGTATGTAAAGAAATGATGATCTCTATAAGGTGAAAAGATACGCAACTATGAATCGCAAACGAATGCTAAGTCGATATCTCTTATTCTTGCTTTTCTTACCATGGGGAATTCTGAGTTGCTCTAGTGTGATTGACGGACAGAAAACATTTGAGCGGCAAGCCTACAGGGAGCCCAATGGAATTACCGTTACAAATCAGGCAGGAAAGGTTCAATCTCAAGATTCAGATGACTGGCAAATCTCCCCTTACTTTTCCGGACTGGTGCAAGTTGAACCTGCCTTTCCAAATCCTACTTTCGCCACGGGAACCATGAATATCCATGTGACCGTAAATGCCATCAATGCCATAAATGGGTTGATGGTCGGTGTGTATGATCCGGCTTATGAGAGTCGAATTATCTGGAGTGTCTACGACAGCCCACTGCCACCTGGATTACAAGTGATCCAATTCAATACCATGCTCTTAGGACGTTTTAATACGATTGAAAGTGCAAGAGGCTTGCATCGAATTATCTTATTTGACAGTAATCAGAATGTAGTCAGTTACGGCGACATTTTGATTGAATGATGTTTGTAACCTTTACGGTTGCTATCTTGAACGTGACACGTAACCCCCAATGGACTAGACAAGGTATCTGCAGTGAAACTTTCTCCATCAACCCGATCCATTTTGAGTCGTTTACTCTATGCGGAATCCTGGGAAACTCTGTTGGAGGAAACAGGTCTTCATCCGGGAGCTCTGAGAAGTGATCTTTCCTCGTTAATTTCGCGGGGATATGTTGAAGTCTTAGACCGGGATCAAAGAAAAAGTCTTTCTCCGTTTTTTGACGCGGATAACATGCAAAATTTCACTTATAAAGCCACACATTTCGGGTTAAAACAAATTCAACACATGACGTATTAAAGAGTTTATTTTCTCTTGTTCGCAAGATCCCCATGAGGAACATGTGATTCTTTCAGAAAAGAGCTCACGATCTACTGAAACGATTCTAATTCGGCCACCAAACCCAATTCCAACCGACCTGTTCACCGCCACATTATGCGTTATACAACTACTATCCATGGAGAAGAAACAGAGATCAGGCTTGACCAAGAATTGGTTTTTGGATCCGAACAAAAAGCTTGGATTGGAAACAAGGAAATTCAATTTGAACTCATTCCTGATCAAACTGGATATCTCCTGAAAGCTGGCTTGAAACAATTCCGAATTCTAGATGTGGAATGGAATGGGAATGAAGTACGATTTGCGATCAATGGGTTCACCCATATCGTAGAGGTGAAGAACGAACGGGATCACCTTCTTGAAAAACTGGGATTTTCGACGGTTCAATCCGATACGCAAGGGGTTTTGAAAGCCCCTATGCCCGGTAAAGTCATATCCATTCTGGCTTCATTAGGAGACCAGGTGGAACAGGATCAGCCTCTAGTCGTATTAGAAGCAATGAAAATGGAAAACGAACTCAAGTCTCCGGTATCCGGTATGATTGAAGCAATAGTTGTTCAACCGGGTGACTCTGTAGAAAAAAATCAACCTCTTCTCGAAATCATTTCACGTGGATAAATTTATTGTTCAGGGACCTACACCCCTTCATGGCACGATTTCCGTTAGTGGATCTAAAAATGCCGCACTTCCTTTGATGGCCGCAGCGCTCTTGACGGACGAAATTTGCATCATCGACAATATTCCAAGACTTCAGGACATTCGCACCTTCAGTGGAGTGATCCGCGGAACCGGGACTGATGTGACCTTTGATGAAGCATCCAATCGCCTGGTCATCGATGCCGGCACACTCACAAAGGCTGAAGCCCCATACGATTTGGTTCGAAAGATGCGAGCCTCCTTTTATATGCTGGGTGCTCTGGCAGGACGATGCGGACAGGCAAAAGTATCTCTTCCTGGAGGATGTGCTTGGGGGCCAAGACCCGTGGATCTTCACCTCAAAGGTCTGGAAGCCATGGGATATGAGATCCGTCAAGAAGCCGGGTACATTTTCCTGAAGGGACCGGATACGCTGCCCCCCTCTTCATTTAAGTTACAACCCAGCAGTGTCGGTGCAACTGTAAATCTGGTTCTGGCTGCCGTGCTTCGTTCTGAAGAATTTACGCTCCACCATGCAGCTATGGAACCGGATGTGGTGCAATTGTGTGAAGCCTTACAGCAAATGGGTGCCGACATCGAAGGGGTTGGCACCTCTGTATTGCGCATTCGAAAAGTGGACCGCTTGAACGGACTTCAATTTGCAAATGCTCCGGATCGAATTGAAGCAGGCACCTACCTATTGGCTGGAATCATGCATCCCGAATCCAGTATAACGGTTCAAAATTTCAGGCTTTCCGAGATGGGCACTTTTATGGAAGAACTTCAGAAAACAGGCGTATTCCTCTCCATGGAGGCGCTTTCGGATGCACCGGGCCATTTCCGCAACTTGGATTCGGTCACGATTACAGCCCCCTCCAAACTCAATGCCGTGTCAGTAAACACTGAGATTTATCCTGGATTCCCCACGGATTTACAAGCGCAATGGGCCACAGTGATGACGCAAGCGGCAGGTCAGAGTCATGTTTGCGATACGATATATATGGATCGGTTTAGCTATGTCCCGGAACTGGCTAGACTGGGTGCGGATGTCCGGGTGGAACGAGATCGGGTACTGATTCAAGGTCCAAAAACTCTAAATGGTGCCTCTGTGATGAGTACTGACCTTAGAGCCAGTGTAAGCCTGGTAATGGCCGCCATGATGGCCAAAGGATCCAGTGATGTATTACGTGTGTATCACCTTGACAGAGGATACGAGGAACTCGAGGTAAAATTGAATCAAATCGGAGCCCGAATCGAGCGCGTATCCGAGTAGTGCATTTCTCCGCTTATTGCCCAAACTCACTAAGGCCTTTAAACAATATTCCTGGGCGTTAATATGTTGTTAAGGAGAAAAACCGTATACTCAACGAGTCCATGGATGTCGCAAAAGA
Organism: Balneolales bacterium; assembly: GCA_030830725.1. Taxonomy (GTDB): domain Bacteria; phylum Bacteroidota; class Rhodothermia; order Balneolales; family Balneolaceae; genus JAURMN01. Next base: position 17,036 of record JAURMN010000117.1, read on the forward strand.
CGACCGAAAAATATTTACAAGATATTGTTTTTTAGAAGCTTACATAACTTACTCTCACTTCTCGTTTTCCCGATTTGGACGCATCAAGAGCGTTCAAAATTGGTAATGAACAGGAACGATGACGATTGGTCTGCTTTTACGTTGAGGCAACTCCGCCTCTTTTTTGCCGGGATCCGCGGACAACATGAAAATCATACAAGCCAGGGACTTAGACCTGAATTATCAGAACTCGCTTCTGACTCGGAGAATGGAACGAATTCGTTCTTTGATCCACATCACTATCACGTTATAGCGATAGCGTCTTTGACGTCTTGGCGAACCCTTTATTCATTGCATGAAAAATCAAATTATCATTCACTCTTCGGGCAAACAGACCCGGATTGCACTCATCGAAAATGGAGAGCTTGCCCAGCTCTTTATTGAATCAGAAGAGAACCAACGTACTGTTGGGGATATTTTTTTAGCCAGAGTTCATAAAGTGATGCCCGGAATCAGGGCCGCTTTCATTGACGTTGGTCTGGAAAAAGATG
>JAURMN010000118.1 GCA_030830725.1 Balneolales bacterium
ATACACTTCATTCACTGCTGCAAAGTCACTCATATCCGCCAAAAAGATGGTTGTTTTGAGTGCATTTTCGAAAGAAGTCCCGGCGGCTTTAACAACCTGCTCAAGGTTTTTCATGACTTGCTCAGCTTGTTCTGCGGCTGTATTTCCTACAATTTCCATGGTTTGGGGATTCAAAGGAATCTGACCTGAGCAATACAGGATACCCTTGTGTACAATCGCCTGACTGTAGGGTCCGATTGCTTTTGGTGCCTGATCACTATGAATTACGGTTTTCATATCCAATACCTATTATCGTTTTCGTTTTAACGTTTTAAATCTGGGAATAGAAGATACTCTGTTTTTCTCTTTTTCGTGATAGGGAGATTCAGAGTGGAGGGTATAATCTGTTTATTGCGAAAAGAACTCGGTTTAGGTAACTTGCTCTTCTATTTGTATGGAGAGTTGGATTCGAGTTCTTTCCGTATTCCTTTCCGTGCTCAAAATCTTACGAAAATAAATATATCCGAATATGAAATCCTTTTTTTACGCTGCGATTTTCATGATGGGGCTGCTTATAATGGGATGTGAGAGTGTTAATCCACTCATCAAAGAAGCCGAATCGCAATTCAAATCTCAAAACTATACTGCTGCTCTTCAGGCTGCTGATCAGGCAATAGCCGAAAATCCAGGAGATGGCCTCGGCTTTTATTACCGTGGGGTAAGTTTGGCAAGTTTAGGAGAAATTGAAGGAAATCCTGCCGATCGCAAAGATTTTTATGCCAACGCTCGGGAAGCGTTTTCTACAGCCTCTGCTATTTTTGACACCCTGGCAAAAAAACCAGAACAAGCTGCCAATATCCATACGATTCTGACCTCTGCTTGGGCTGCTGAACACAATGCTGCCGTTGAGCTACTCATGGTTGATTCCATCGCGGCTCAATATCCAAATGCAGATGCTCGCGCTATTGATCACTTGATGAATGCGGTTACACTTTCCCCTGACAGTGCGGTCTCTTATTCCGTAATGGCCTCTGCCTATTACCGTATAGAGGATATCCCAGGAGCCATCACTGCTTATGAAACCGTTATGGATCTTATACAACCTGCGGAAGTGGATGATTATGAGTTTATGATCAGTCTTTACCTAGCCGACCAGCGTTTTGACGATGCCAGAGCGAAATCATTGGAAGCCCTTGACCTGTATCCCGACGCCACAAGTTTTGTTCAATATTTGGCCGACAGTTATCTACAGACAGGTGAAACCGATAAAGCCATCGAACTGGTGCGTCAATTAATTGAAAGTGACCCAGAAAATGCTCAGTATCGCCTTGTTCTCGGAACTCAAGTCTATCAAACTGTTACAGATCTTACGGAAGAATATAGTGCCTTAATAAGTCAGCGATACGATGTCTCCCAAACGATCCGTAGCCTACGTGGAAGTGAAAAGGCCGATGCAGAAGCCCGTGTGGACGAATTGACGACCGAAGCAGATGCCCTAGAAGCACGGATTAATGAACTTACGGCTATCGCCATTGAAGAAATCCAAACTGCTTCTGAGTTAACACCGGATGATCCAAATACGCTAAATATCCTTGGGATTATCTATCAAAACCAGTCAGCCCTTATTTTTGATAAGCGCAATAATACTGCAGATTATGACCTTGCAGACCAATATGATGCAGAAGCCAGAAGCATACTTGAAACGGCCCGTGAATTCTACGAAAGAGCTGTTGAATTGAATCCTGATAACCAAGATTATTGGAGATCTTTATTCCAGGTTTATACCACGCTTGGTATGACGGAAAAAGCAGAAGAAGCGATGCAAAAAGCGGGTATGTAATTTTTCCTAAGATGACATTTTGTTTTTCATCCCGAAGAGTTCCCTTGTGGACCTTCGGGATTTTTTTTGTTTTGTTTACCACCCAGTGTGCTCCTCTTGGAATCCAAAACACATCCCTTAAAGATCATTTTAAAGCGAGTTCGCCTGAACAGGTATTGAACTGGGCCGAACAGGAAAATCAGCGTAATCCTCAGGATCCTAAGCCCTATCTCATCCGTGCACAGGCCGCATTTGAATTAGCTCAATCCGCTAGATCGGCTTCGGATCGTAGGGCTTGGTATTCAGAAATGCGCCTTTCTATCGACGAATTCGACCAACGATCGGAGTCGGTTTCATCTCGCTACAATGCCGACCGGGATTCCCTACTAGTACGGGCTTGGCAGTATGAATTCACAAGGGCTGAGGCCATTCTATTTGAAAAAGAATCCTTTGAGTCTTCCTATCAAGCGTCCCTAGAGATCGCGATTCCTCATCTTGAAAATGCTTATCTGATCCTTCCTGATTCTGTGAAATCGAGAGAGTGGCTTGCAACGTTGTACTATGATAAGAATGATGTTATCCGAGCCCTCACTCTTCTCGAAGAAGGGCAAAGCAGTCCTGCTTTTTTACCTATTTCGTATCAAGAAAAATTAGCTTGGCTTTATCTTGAAACTGGAAACTTGGAAGCCGCTTTGTCTGTTTATGAAAATCTTAGCCTTCAGGAAAAAACAACCAAACGACTCCGGGTAGCTCAGGTAAATGCTCTCCTCTTAGCTGGAGATAAATCCCAGGGAATCGAACGGCTGGCCTCCCTTGCTCAGGATTATCCCAATGATCCAGATTTTAAAAAGGCGCTTTTGTTAGAGTCCCTTCGAACTCTTGAAGACTTGATTTCGACTGAACGTGTACTCACTCCAGAAATCGATGATGTTGAATCTCTGTTTTCCGAATCCTCTCAATTAGTAGAACAAATTTCGAATGTAGGGAGTCATCCTGCCATTTGGTGGTTATCTGGTGCCCCAACGAATAACTTTTCAAAGATGTCATCAAGTCATAATTCCTATACGGCAGCCTCTCAGCAATATGATCATTTGGGATTTATACGAGAAGTCTCCTCCCTTTTTATTCGCGTGCTTCAAAAACTTGAACAAGCCGAACAACTGGCGCCGGAAATCCATCGAATTACGATTAAAAAGCAGTTATTTGCATTGCAAAACAGTGTTCTTCCATTTCTTGAGCGTTGGGTTGAGAGTGAGCCTGATTCTTCTGAAATTGTTAACATACTTCTACACTTATACACGGAGCTTGGCCTTAGCAAGGAGGCAGAAGCATTTCAAAAACGTATGAATTGAGGGATTGACTAAATTAAGTGACTATGAAATCTGAATCAGTTGTCATTGTAGCTGCTAAGAGAACCCCCATTGGCTCTTTTGGTGGATCTTTGGCTGGTTTTACAGCTCCCGAATTGGGTGCTGCGGTTATCTTCGAAACCCTTAAAAGTGCCGGAGTATCGGCTGAAGAAGTACAGGAAGTTGTACTGGGAAATGTGCTAAGCGCCGGAATTGGTCAGGCGCCGGCCAGACAAGCGGCACTAAAAGCGGGCCTGCTAAACACGACTCCTGCTACGACCATTAACAAAGTTTGTGCATCCGGCATGAAAGCGGTGATGATCGCTTCCGATCAGATTCGTCTGGGTGAGTCGGATGTTATGATTGCAGGAGGAATGGAGAGCATGAGCAATGTTCCCTATTATCTTGCAAAAGAACGGTTTGGTGCCAAATTAGGTCACACTCAAGCAGAGGATGGGATTCTGAAAGATGGTCTTTGGGATGTTTACAACGATTGCCATATGGGGAATGCAGGAGAACTCTGTTCACGTGAATACTCCATTAGCCGAGAAGAACAGGATGCTTTTGCCATGGAATCCTATCGTCGAGCCATCAAAGCCAGAGACGAAGGACTTTTTGCCGATGAAATTACTCCGATAAAAGTCAGAGATCGCCATGGTGAGGGGACAAAAATAGACCGTGATGAAGAGCTGGATCGCGTAAATTTTGATAAAATTCCGATTCTAAAACCGGTTTTTGACAATGATGGAACTATCACAGCTGCAAACGCAAGTAGTTTGAATGACGGCGCCGCAACCCTGCTTTTGATGAGCGAATCTAAAGCGTCTTCGGCCGGTTTGAAACCGCTTGCCCGAATTTTGAGCTATGCTAGCGCTGCCAAAGCTCCTGAGTGGTTTACTACAGCTCCTGCCGATGCGATTCCAAAAGCTTTAAAACGCGCAGGGCTCCATATCGATGACATGGATCTGTTCGAAATTAATGAAGCCTTTTCTGTGGTTTCTTTGATTAATAATCGATTATTAAACCTGGATCCGCAAAAAGTAGATATCAACGGAGGTGCTGTGAGTCTTGGACATCCCATCGGTTGCTCCGGTGCCCGAATTCTCGTGACTCTTGTTCACGCACTACGCCAACGGAAACTCCGCTACGGATGTGCAGGAATTTGTAATGGTGGCGGTGGAGCTTCGGCATTGGTACTCGAGGCTTTGTAAAAGCTAAATCCAGTGGGCAGGCTCACAGATTCCCAGACGGACTGTGAATTTGCAGAACTGCCCAATAACCCGTATTCTATTTTTTTTCACATCATTCTACGCCTATTGTTCGATTGATACGACGTAATTCAACTTCTCCGGAGAAGATTACCTGCAAAAGGTAATCGATTTGCATATCTGTACTAGTCTCTCTTTAGAAGTTGAAGTCCGCTTTGGATAATCAATCGCACGAATGGGCCTCCAACCACTAACATCGTTTGAGAGAAGAGTTCTCACCCTTGGTAAAAGGGTTGCGAGGAGTCTATTTAGTCCAGTGGGTTCCTGTTTTTGGGTCATTCTGACGATAAACCTGGCTTTTGCGAAACCGGGATTGGCTCAGGTCCTTTCTGATGAAATTCAAAATGTAGAGAAAACGATTCGAGAGTTTTCCAATCCTGAAGGGATCCTATCTATCCCTTTTTCTTTTACGATCCCCGCGCAATGGGCGGACAAAATCCAAATTGAAAAGCTAACCACAAAACCTGCGGATCCACTCCTTATAGAAAAAGCAAAAATTCTGGGAATCACGGCTTCTTCGAGCGTAGTTGAGCGGTCTGAGATGACCTGGAGCCGTGGTAAACAGGTTCAGGAAATCCGTATTCACCCCCTTCTGGAATCCGGTCAGGTCATCACAGCACTGACACTTTCCTACCCTTCCAGTTTAAACACTTTCCTGAGTTCGACCCGACAAACCTCTGGGGTGAATCCCCGTCAAGATTCTCCATTTGAAACAGGTAACTGGTTTAAAATCAAAATTATAGAAACCGGTATATACGAACTCACCGGCGCTTTTTTAAGCTCTGCTGGAGTACCCTTAGTCGGATCCCCTTCCGATCAAATTCAAGTTTGGGGGCGACCCGGAACGGAATTACCCGAATTAAATAGTGCACCACGCATTTCCCTGGAGGAACTCTCTATTCTTGTAGAGGACGGAAATGATGGTCAATTTGATGCGGGAGATCGAATTGTGTTCTATGCTCAGGGGCCAGAGTTTGCCATTCGAAACCGTGATGGAACCCTTGGGCATCATGTGCATGACTATTCCGACGCCACATACGTCTACTTGACCTCTGGTTCGCAGACTGTTCAGGGTAAACGGATGGATGGATTTGGGAGTATTGAGCCTCAATCGACGGTTCGGGAGGCACGCCAAATCAAATGGGTGGAAGAAGAGCTTCAGAAAGCAGAGGAAAAGATTCGATCCGGACGGGAATGGCTTGGACAACGTTTTGAGCTTAGCAGTGGAAGGCAGTCACATTCGATAATGAATCTCACTCATCCTGCATTGGTTAGCGGTTCTCGGGTAAGAGTGAATGTTCGATTTGTTGGCAGGTCGACCCAGTCTTCGTCCATGCAGTTTTCAGCCAATGGGACGGTTTTGGGAAGTCGAAGTACATCACCGATCTCAAGTTATACCTCGGAGGAAGGTCGTGCCGGATCTGTCGCCGAATTTACGGGAGAATTCACTCTTTCGGGCACCGGCCCTGTAGATATCCAAGCCAATTTAATTGCCTCTGAACCGGGTTCTCAAGCCTTTTTGGATTACGTGCAGGTGGAGTTTTTGGCCGGATTGGCCGCCGAGAATGGGAAATTACACTTCTTTGGAGTTGAAGATGAGACTTTGGGGCCTGTACGATACATTACCTCGGAGTTCAGTGCGGAGCCCTTAGCCTTAAATGTTACGGACCCTTTAAACCCCGTTCTTCATGGTATTTCGGCGGGAAGCATAAGTACAGAGTGGATCTTTACCGGACAAGGTGATCCAGTTCAAGAATTTGCTCTGCAGTCTGTTCTTTTCACTCCCACGGAAGTGGTAGCCATTCCCAATCAAAATCTACGTGGTTTCTCCTCAGCTCCTGATTATGTAATTGTGACGCACGAGGATCTTCTTCCTTTGGCTCAGGAATGGGCAAAATACCGGCAGACGGCCTCAGGGTTTGCATCTCTCGTTGTGACTCAATCCCAAATTCTGAATGAGTATAGTGCCGGTGCTACAGACCCAACAGCAATTCGAGATTTTTTAAAGACTCTTTATGATCAGGCCATACAGGCGGGCCAGGAGCCTTTCAAATACTTATTGCTATTCGGGGATACCTCCTATGACACGCGGGGAATTTTAGCCGGAAACAGGCGGAATTTGGTCTTAACCTATGAGAGTAAAGAATCCTTGAGTCGCATTAACAGCTATGCCAGCGACGACTACTATGGGCTGCTTGATGATGGTGAAGGGGAATGGCAACCTTTTTCCTCAAATGAAAGACTCGACATTGGGATCGGAAGATGGCCAGTGCAAACCGAATCTGAGGCCAGGGCCATAATGAATAAAACGAAGCGTTATGAATCGGAGTCTTCACTTGGCTCATGGCGTACCCGATTTACTTTTCTGGCAGATGATGATTTTCCAGAAACTGATGTAAACCGAGATCTTCATGCGCTGAATGCCGATGGAACGGCTGAGGTGATTGACCTTCGGAAAAACGGCGTCCGCGTCGATAAAATTTATATGCTTTCTTATCCGGTAGAAAATACCGGCGGCGGGCGGCGGATTCCTCAAGCTACCGATGCGATGGTGCGGGCTTTTAATGAGGGTTCTCTGGTAATGAATTACTCTGGACATGGTAATCAGTTTGTATTGGCCGATGAACGACTCTTTACACCCGAATTGTTGCCTCGCCTCACAAACTCCGATAAACCCACCATCTTTGTTACAGCGACCTGTCAGTTTGGAAGATATGATGATCATGCAGACCAATCTGGAGCTGAGCAAATTCTCTTAATAGAAAACGGCGGAGCTGTCGCTGCTTTGAGCACCACGCGCGTAGTCTTTACCTCCAGTACCCCGGGAAGTAATAATTATGGGTTAAATATTCAGCTGACTCGCGCCATGCTGCAAAAGGATCCCAACGGTTCTCCACTTACACTTGGAGATATTTATCGAATTACAAAAAATACCTCAGAAGGTGCCGGATTTAATGCCCGAAAATTTTCTTTGCTAGGAGATCCTAGTCTCCAGATAGGTCTTCCGACTAACAACATTACGATTGAAAGCCTCAATACCCTGGACGTGGTGGCGGACCCGGATACCACGGTTACCCTGAGAGCCCTGGATCAGGCAACCCTAAAAGGACGAGTCTTATCTCTAAATGGAAAGACAAATGACACATTCCAAGGGGAACTGCAATTATTCGTTTATAATGCCCGTCGCAGTGTCAAACTTCCAGATCGCTATTGGGTGGATGAGGGACGGTGCTTTTTGGAGGATTGCGCCTACCAAGTAGAACGAGACCTGCTTTTTTCAGGTCGTGCCACAGTGAGTCAAGGTCAATTTGAAACCACATTTTTAATTCCTAGAGACATCCAATTTACTACTGAAACAGCAAGAATTTTGGCTTATGCGGCTCCGAAGACTGGATCTTTAGACGGGGGCATCTCAGGAAGTATATCGGGTCTTGTTAGTGATGCTGCGGGTGTTTTTGCCCGATTAAATTTTGACGGGGTCAATCCTGATCTGGTGAATGACGGACAAGGACCCGAAATGGATGTCTACTTAAACTCCGATCAATTTGTAAATGGAACGTTGGTCGGAAGTCGCTCTACACTTTTCGTAACACTGGAAGATCAAACCGGAATCAATTCCTCAGGAACAGGAGTCGGACATGAAATAATCGCTACAATCGATACAAACCCCTTACAGGAAATCATCCTCAATGAATTCTTTGAGTCCAATCTCAATGACTATCGTGGAGGACGTATCGAAACCCCATTGCCTGAATTGGCAGAGGGGGATTACACGCTCACGGTAAGAGCATGGGATGTGTTCAATAATCCTTCGGAAAAAACCGTCACATTTGAAGTGGCAGAGTCAGAAGTGCTTCGGGTTCAAAATGTGGCAAATTACCCGAATCCCATGAACAACTTCACCCGCTTTTACTTTGAGCATAATCAACCGGGAAATCCTCTTGAGGTGGATCTTCGGATTTACACACTAAGCGGGGTACCGGTTCAACAATTGCGAGAAACGATACAAACGAGGAACTCTTATGCTTACATTGAATGGAATGGTCGCGACCGGGATTTTGATCGCCTGGGTAACGGTACTTATCTCTATGTGCTTCGGGTTACAGCAGATACCGAGCAAGGACGAGGATCTGTCCAAAAAGTCGAAAAACTAGTCATTATACGATAATCATCTGCTGATCGTATAATGGTTGTAGAATATTGGTTGTATATTGCTTTATGAAATTATTTTGCATGAAAAGAAAACAAATCGATGTGCTTCGAAGCGCAGTTCACAAACGAATGAAATCATCTACTCGTCTGAACACACTAGCTAGACTCTCTTTTGGAGTTCTCATTTTAGCTGGTTTGTCATCTCCTCTGCGGGCTCAAGTGGGTATCACAGCCGTCCCCTTTCTTCAAATTGAACCCGATTCAAGGGGTGGAGGCATGGGGAATACCGGTGTCGCTTTGGCAGATAATGCTTCTGCTCTATTCTGGAATCCCGCAGGGTTAGCTTTTCAGGATAAAACACAAATTAGCATTACGCACGCAAATTGGCTCCCCTCCTTTAATGCGAATCTCTTTTATGATTATTTGGTTGGAGCCGTCCATTTGGATGGAATTGGAACCATTGGAGGGCATATCACCTTTTTGAACCTTGGTGAACAGACCCGTACGGACGAAACTGGATTGGAACTGGGTCGTTTTAATTCCTACGAACTAGCTGCAGGATTATCCTATGGATTTCAACTCTCTGAAAGGTTGGCACTAGGCACCGGTTTCCGATTTATTTACTCTAGTTTGGCTAGTGGAAGTGTTGGAGGACAACGAATTAACCCGGGTTCTAGTGTGGGACTTGATTTCGGTTTGCTCTACAAAACACGAGAATTCTCAGTGTTGAATCGCGACGCTATTTTCCGTACCGGATTTAATCTTTCTAATGTTGGACCTGGAGTTCAGTATACCGATAACGCTCAAAAAGATCCGCTTCCAACAGTCTTTCGCTTCGGATGGTCTTACACCATGGACTTAGATAAGGAAGGCATCAATACCCTTACTCTTTCAAACGATTTCTCAAAAATTATGGCTCGAAATGAGCAAGTGGTGGCTAATGGAGATACTACTTTTCAGAGCATGAATGTGATGAAAGCTCTTTTCTCTTCTTGGGGCTCATTCAGTCGTTTTAATGGAACTGAAACGGTAGAATTGAGTCTGGCAGATCAGTTGATGATTGGAGCGGGGATGGAGTATTGGTATAACAATCTCTTTGCGATTCGCACAGGGTACTATTATGAGCATCCTGAAAATGGCAATCGTCGATTTGTTACGCTTGGTGCAGGCTTGCGTTATTCGATCTTCGGAGTCGATTTTAGTTATATCTATACGCTAGAGGAGGAACATCCTCTCGCGGATACGATCCGACTGAGTCTGTTGTTGAACTTGTAAGGATGTCTCCATGAAGGTTCCGGGAGTTTTTTTCCTGGTTTTAACAGGGGTTCAACTAATGGTTGGATCTCTTTTTGCGCAACAAAATACCGTTGAGCAAGTTCATCTGATCGCTGTAATGGTGGAGTTTCAACCCGATGAGAATCGGTTTACTTCGGGAAACGGCACCTTTGAAGAAGGAGCCGTCCCTTATCTTGTGTCTCCAGGCACTAATATTGATGCTCTGCCTCACGATCAGGCATATTTTGAGGCTCATCTGGAGTTTTCTAAGCGCTATTTTGAGCGACAGGCCAATGGAAAATTCACACTCTCCTATGAAGTATTGCCCAGCGTTATCCGACTTCCACGGGAGATGGCCTCCTATTCTCCTGTAGGAGAAAACCCGGATAATGCACCCCTTGCCTATCTGGCTCAAGACACATGGGCAGAAGTTGCAAAACGAAGTGATCTGGTTGGACGTGTTTCCTCGGCTCTTCAGTTGTATGACTCGGTTGGGTTTGTCCTTTTTCATGCCGGGATCGGACGGGATTTGGAATTAACGGGTACCGTATTAGAAAAAACACCACAGGATATTCCGTCTGTATTCTTAAATCAGGAGACTCTGGGAAGATTATTGGGCCTCTCAGAGTTCTATGGTTTTGAGCTTGGTGGCGAAGTATATGTGACGAATTCTTTGATTGTACCACGTACTCAGTCAAGAGTTGGTCAAGATATTTCGGGAGAGGATTTTGTGATTGGCCTTTCGATGAATGGAATGCTTACTGCCCAAATCGGGAGTTTTCTTGGACTTCCAGATCTATTTCAAACTCGGACGGGGGAATCCGGTATTGGGCGATTTGGACTCATGGACGGCGCCGGAATCTTTGCCATGAATGGTTTGTTCCCCCCAGAGTTATCGGCTTGGGAAAAGGTTTGGCTTGGTTGGGAAACACCCCTCGTGGTTAATCCTGACGAACTTGAAGATGGCGAAGAAATCAGGCTGCCCCTGCCAGCAGCTGTTTTGCGACAAGAAGAGGCGATTATTCAAATACCGGTAACCGAAAGCGAATATTTTTTGATTGAAAATCGCCATCGAGATCCCACGAACGAGGGGTCTATATGGACATTTCAGACTCCGCAGGGAACTCTAGAAACACTTCAGGTTACCAATCTCGACACCGATATCCTGACCATGAGCCTTCGGATTGATTCACTTTTCCCTCGAGGAGTGCTCATTGAGGTTTCAAATTATGATTTTGCTCTTCATGGTGGTGCAGATACCGGTGAGGAATTTCGTGAACCTACATTCGGTGATCGTCAGCTCAATGGTGGGATCCTGATTTGGCACGTGGATGAAGGCGTGATTCGGTCTGCACTGGCAGATCCTGAAAGAGGAGTAAATGATGATCCTCTTCGAAGGGGAGTCGATTTAGAAGAGGCTGACGGAGCGCAGGATATTGGATATGCAACCTCACTGGGTTTTAGTTCGATCGACCCCACTGGTAGCGCTTTTGATTTTTGGTGGAATGGGAATGATGCCCGGGTGATTACACAAACTGGTGAGATTCAACTCTACGAAAACCGTTTTGCATATGATACAAAACCCGACAATCGAACATCCGGTGGTGCGCAAAGCTGGTTCTCTTTGACTAATTTTTCGGGAAATGAGCCTATTGCAAGTATGACGCTAAAAGCAAATCGAACTGTCATACAAGATGATCCAACGGCTATCGTTCTTCAACAAAAGATAAAACTACTTATCGAGGATGATTTAGGCTATTCGGGTGTATCCTCACTGCCTATAGCCCCCATTGAAATTCTAGATCTGGGTGATACGGAGGCGTCTGATCTCGGAAAAATGGCGGTTATTGCTGGAAGAACTTCGATTTGGGCCATTCCAATTCAAATTCAATACCTTCCAGGAGCCCTTAATTTTCCGATTCAGGTTGGAGAAGGAAATGCGACCTCACTTTTAGTAATTGGAAAACGAATTCTCGCCTCGTTTCCCTCTGAAAATCGAGTAAGTTCCTACCTGTTTAATCCCGTTTCGTTAAAATTTGAAACAGAGTGGAGTGCCCCGGTGGCAGTTGGAAAATATCCTCTTCGGATGGTTGAATCAGGATTCGTAACGGCTGATTTTGCCGATTGGTCAGTAGAATTGACTACCGGATTGATCGTGTTGCCCGACGTAAGTATGGATCTTATCGAATTGAGAACACCTCAATTATTTGGCGTATCTGCGTCAATCTCTGGAAATGAGATCCGAATCGAAAACAATGGTTTTGAAACGTCTTTCAGCCTACCGACCACCTTTCTTGAGGCAAAACAAAGTGGGAAAAGAGTCGAGTTGGGTGTGATCGAAATACGTTCAGGAGAAGTAGCTCTTTATTTGGCTGCAGCATCTCATCTTTACAGAGTCTTAGCGCCTTACACTGCTTCTGATCTACTGGAACTCACTGACGAAGCTGCCGAATTCCCAACTGCCTTTGGCGACTTCTCAGGTGATGGTCGTCTATCACTTGTCTATGTTTCTAAAGATTCTTCTCGACTTCATGCCGTTGGCATACAGGGAGCCTCAGTCCCCTATTTTCCGGTTCAGGTGCCTGATGGCTCTCTCTTTTCAGGTGCTCCTCTGATGCTTGACATCACGCCGACTTCGTATGGCAGTATGTCGACGGGCAATACAAGCGGTAATACTAAAAAGAATCCTGAAATTCTGATTCCTTCAACATCGAATGGTACCTCAACTCTGTTGGCTGTTTCAATAGAAGGAAGGGTACTCTCTACACCAAGAATCTCCATTGGCTCCGCTGAATCGATACATATGGATCACCAAGCAACTCCAGGCATTTGGATCGATATGGAGCGACTCATCACAGTAAGCCCAAGCGGATTATTCCAACTTTTCGAATTTTCAAGTCCGGTCGAACCTGCCTGGTCAAATCCACTTGGTGAACTCCCTCATATCGGAATTCTGTCCACACTTGAAGGCAACGAAACCCCGGTTCAAACGTTTACTTTACTGAACAAAGAGGAAGTGTATAACTGGCCAAATCCAGCCAGTAAGCAAACCCGAATTCGATTTGAAACCGCAAACCGTGCAACCATCACTTTGCGAATCATGACTCCTTCAGGCAGAGTCTTTCATAGCAGCTCTCGTGAAGCCCAAGGAGGCGCGCCGGAAGAGGTCGAGCTCGATATATCTTCTTGGCCAAGTGGACTCTACATCGTTCAATTGACGGCATCCGATGGCCAGCGGACGGAGCGGAAACAGTTTAATATGGCAGTAGTGAATTAATGAAATACCGGCTCTCTACATATGGATTGCGACTCTTAGGAGTATTACTGCTTGCAGTAAGTGGAGTAAGTACGGCCGTTTTTGCTCAAGTATCCCCCATCTATTACGATTACCCGCAAAACCACCTGAAGTGGTTTTCGGTAGAGAGTGACCATTTCTTCGTGCATTACCAGGAAGGCGCTGAGCGAGCAGCCGCTGTTGTATCTCGAATTGCTGAAGATGTTTATGGACCTATTACGGATCTATACGATCATAAACCCGATCAAAAAGTAAGTATCATTCTCAAAGATCGGGAGGACTATTCAAATGGGGCTGCCTACTTCTTTGATAATAAAATTGACATCTGGCTTCCCGCTTTGAATACCCCGTTACGAGGTACACACGACTGGCTACGTAATGTGATTACTCACGAGTTCACACATATTGTACAAATTCAGGCGATGATGACCCGAAAACGATCTGTTCCGGCAATTTATCTACAATGGTTGGCCTATGAAAAAGTGCGAAGACCGGATGTGTTGTATGGATTTCCACGTGGGGTTGTTACAGTTCCGTTTGCGTCTATTAGTGTTCCAGCTTGGTTTGCGGAAGGAACCGCTCAGTTTCAACGATTTGGCTTAGGTTATGACCATTGGGATTCCCACCGGGATATGATTCTGCGAACCCGAATTTTGTCGGACACTTATCTTGATTTCACCGAAATGGGGACCTTTAGCTCCAAGAGTTCCATTGAGCGTGAAACTGTTTATAACCAAGGATTCGCCTTTTCGTTATGGCTGGCTGATCAATTTGGCGAAAAAGTCCTGGCGGACATTTCAAAAGCGGCTTCTCAATCCAGTAATGGAGACATATCTCAAGCCATAGGGAAGGTTACCGGTCAGTCTGGAGATGTTCGATTTGAGCAATTTATAAATGCGTCCAGGGTGGAGTATCTCCGAGTTAAAAAAGAAGTAGACTTCGATTCAACCTTTACCCTGACGCCAGAGGGTTTTTTTAATCTCAATCCGGTGGTAAGTCCAAAAGGACGTTATTTGGCCTGGCTGAGTAATGGAGATCGGGAATATTCACGTACACAGCTCTTTATTCGAGATCTGGTTGAGAGTTCGAATGAAAAAACCCATTCTGGGGAAGGTTCGGATATGGTACATGAGTTCTCTTCCGTGCATTGGACTTCCCCTGCTGAACAACATGCACGGGAGCACGGGCTTCTGGAAACACCCCTTATTGATCACATCAGCGGCTCTTTTTCGTTTTCCGGGGATGAAACTGAAATAGTCTACAGCAAAGCCCGTAAGCCAAATGCGCGAGGTGAACAGTATCTGGATTTATATCGGTTTCATCTCGAGACCAAAAAGGAACAACGAATTACAAACGATCAACGATTA